>JBKJRE010000609.1:0-2803 GCA_046594775.1 Rhizobiaceae bacterium
TGCGGTACTCGTAGGAGAGCTGCACGCTGGGTCTCGGCTATGCCAACATCGGCGGCCTCTTGATGTCGTCCGGCATCGCCTATGACTCGGCCGAAGGCCGCGCCATCTGCGGCGCGCTCACCGCCATCATGACCGGCGTTTCCTACGCGACCTCGGCCGAAATGGCCGCGATCCTCGGGCCGTTCCCGGGCTACAAGAAAAATCGCGAGCACATGCTGCGCGTGATCCGCAATCATCGCCGCGCCGCCTATGGCGAGCGCGACGGCTACGAGAAGCTGGCCGTCTCGCCGGTGCCGCTCGTCGCCTCCGACGTGAAGCAGACCGAACTGGTCACCCGTGCCCGCGCTGCCTGGGACCGCGCCATCGAGCTTGGCGAGGAGCATGGCTATCGCAACGCCCAGGCCACCGTCATCGCGCCGACCGGCACCATCGGCCTGGTCATGGATTGCGACACCACCGGCATCGAGCCCGACTTCGCGCTGGTCAAGTTCAAGAAGCTCGCCGGCGGCGGCTACTTCAAGATCATCAACCGCGCCGTGCCGGAAGCCTTGCGCACGCTCGGCTATTCCGAGGCGCAGATCGCCGAGATCGAGGCCTATGCGGTCGGCCACGGCAATCTCAACCAGGCGCCAGCCGTCAACCCGGGCTCGCTCAAGGCCAAGGGCTTTACCGACGACAAGATCGCCGCGGTCAACGCAGCGCTCGGTCAGGCCTTCGACATCAAGTTCGTCTTCAACCAGTGGACGCTCGGCGCCGACTGGGTGAAGGAGACCTTTGGCTTCACCGATGAGCAGCTCAATGATTTCTCCTTCGAAATCCTGCCGGCGCTCGGCTTCGCGAAAAAGGACATCGAAGCCGCCAACGTCCACATCTGCGGCGCCATGACGCTCGAGGGCGCGCCCTTCCTCAAGGAAGAGCACCTTCCGGTGTTCGATTGCGCCAGCCCGTGCGGCAAGATCGGCAAGCGCTATCTGTCGGCCGAATCGCACATCCGCATGATGGCGGCCGCACAGCCCTTCATCTCGGGCGCCATCTCCAAGACCATCAACATGCCCAACGAGGCGACGGTCGAGGACTGCAAGAACGCCTACCTCCTCTCCTGGAAGCTGGCGCTCAAGGCCAACGCGCTCTACCGCGACGGCTCGAAGCTGTCGCAGCCTCTCAACGCCTCGCTGCTCGCCGACGAAGAGGACGAGGATGACGACGCCATCGAGACGCTGGTCGCGGCGCCTGCTGCAGCCCAGGCCGTCCAGATCACCGAAAAGATCGTCGAGCGCGTGGTGGAACGTCTCTACCCCGAGCGTGAAAAGCTGCCGAACCGCCGCAAGGGCTACACCCAGAAGGCGATCGTCGGCGGGCACAAGGTCTACCTTCGCACCGGCGAGTTCGACGACGGGCGCATCGGCGAGATCTTCATCGACATGCACAAGGAGGGCGCTGCCTTCCGGGCGATGATGAACAATTTCGCCATCTCCATCTCGCTCGGCCTGCAATATGGCGTGCCGCTCGAGGAATATGTCGAGGCCTTCACCTTCACCAAGTTCGAGCCGGCCGGCATGGTCGTCGGCAACGACGCCATCAAGAACGCCACCTCGATCCTCGACTACATCTTCCGCGAACTCGCCGTCTCCTATCTCGACCGCGGCGACCTCGCCCATGTCGACACGTCGAACTTCGGCAACACCGCACTCGGTCGCGGCATTTCCGAGGGCAAGGCGCAGGCCGTGTCCAAGGGCCTGACGCGCGGCGCGCCGCTGAAGATGGTGTCCAACAAGGCCGCCGATCCGAAGGGCTCGGCCGCAGCCGCCCCTGCCAAGGCATCCGCCCCAACGGCGTTTTCCGGCTCCAATGTGCGGGCGCTGTCGTCCGCCTCGGCGCAGGCCGGCCTGGCGCTAAAGCCCGCCTATTCGGAAGACACGGACGGCGCGGTTGCCTTCAAGCGCGACTACGAGGAGCGCGCCAGGGAACTGGCCGAGGACGTCGCCAATGACGAGGTGGAAGAACTGTCCTCGCCGGAACTGTTCACGCAAGCCGCCGCCGAGCAAGCCGCCCAGGCCAAGAAGGTCGCCTCCGACCGCCGCGCCCGATCGCTGATGCAGGGCTACACGGGCAACTCCTGCTCGGAATGCCAGAACTTCACGATGGTGCGCAACGGGACCTGCGAGAAATGCGATACTTGTGGAGCGACAAGCGGGTGTAGCTGAGGGAAGACTTCGCTACATCCCACCACACAAAAGCGCCCGCAACATAGTGCGGGCGCTTTTGTGTGGTATAGAAGCTACACATACGAACTCGTCACATAGAGTCCTATCTAGGTAGATGCGGCGGGCACGTAGCCGCTCTACGATGAGTTGCGAATCTCAGGAGGTTACCCAATGTCTACGGACTTCGAAAAACTCGTTGAACGTGCTCGCGTCGTTCAAATGACTCCACAAGAAAAAGATTTACAAAGAATAAGCTTTGCGTACGGGACAACGAAGATAGAGAATGAAAAAGTTACTAGAGAAATCGTAGAGAGAGCCTCAAAAGAAGTTAAAAGGAAATAGCGCAAGATGTCAGAGAACGAGGGCGATCGATACAGCCGGGTGGTCGAGCCTTACATCATCAAAGATGAAGACGACCGCGCTTACGCTGAAGCTAAGAATGCCCTCGTTCAATTCGATCAAACAGTTTCGTTCGCTGAAGAGAGAGATGGCTCGGGGAATCTGCACAGCGGGGATAAGTGGAATATCTGCCTGAGATCGGCATGATGCCGTGAACAGGAGAGACCATGACAAGACGACCGCGCCGGAACCACAGCCCG
>JBKJRE010000042.1:0-9539 GCA_046594775.1 Rhizobiaceae bacterium
ACGAATGGCCATTCGAGGAAGGCCTTCACTTTGCCGTCGATCTCCTCGCACAGCATTGAGACCTGGCTCTTGGAGAATTCTGTGCGCGAGGCCATGATGATGGAAAGGAGAGAATCAGATCGTGCCCCTTGGCGTGGTGTAGCTGAGGCTGAGCCTCGGACGCTTTTCCGGCAGAGCCGGGCTGTCAGCGTGCGGGGACTGCCGGCAAGCTGACGAGGGGATCATGGCTCAATGTGGCAACGGATTCCAGCGTCATGTATCTGGAGCGCTGCACCGCCCACTCGTCGTTCTGTTCGAGCAGGATGGCGCCGACGAGTCGGATGATGGCTTCATCGTTCGGGAAGATGCCGACGACCTCGGTTCGGCGCTTGATCTCGCGGTTGACGCGCTCGATCGGGTTCGTGCTGTGCAGTTGGAGACGGTGCTCCCTGGGGAAGGTCATGTAGGCCAGCACATCGGTCTCGGCCTCGTCCATGATGGCGGCGAGCTTGGGCACCTTGGGGCGGATCTGATCAGCGACTGCCCGCCACTGGGTGCTGGCAGCTTGCGCGCTCTCCTGAGCGAAGGCCGTGGCAATGAAGGCGCTGGCGACGCGCCGACCGCTCTTGCCCGCATGGGCAAGGACGTTACGCATGAAGTGCACCCTGCAGCGCTGCCAGGTGGCACACAGCACCTTGGAGACGGCGGCCTTGATGCCTTCGTGGGCGTCCGAGATCACCAGCTTCACCCCGCGCAGACCGCGTCGGGTGAGCTTGCGCAGGAACTCGGTCCAGATCGGCTCAGCTTCAGAGGTGCCGATCTGCATGCCCAGAACCTCGCGTCGGCCGTCGCTGTTGACGCCGACCGCGATGATGACCGCGACGGAGACGATGCGGCCACCGCGGCGGACCTTGAGGTAGGTGGCGTCGATCCACAGATAGGGCCAGTCGCCTTCGATCGGCCGGTCGAGGAAGGCCTTCACCTTGCCGTCGATCTCTTCGCACAGGCGCGACACCTGGCTCTTCGAGATCCCCGACATGCCCATGGCCTTGACCAGATCATCCACCGAGCGGGTCGAGATCCCCTGGATATAGGCTTCTTGTATCACCGCGGTGAGCGCCTTCTCGGCCAACCGACGCGGTTCGAGGAACCCGGGGAAGTAACTGCCCTTCCTGAGCTTGGGGATGCGCAGCTCAACGGTGCCGGCCCGGGTTTCCCAGTCCCGCTCGCGATAGCCGTTGCGCTGCGCCAGACGCTCGAGGCTCTTCTCACCATAGCCGGCGCCCGTGGATGCACCGACCTCCAGCTCCATCAGCCGCTCAGCAGCAAAGCCGATCATCTCGCGCAAAATATCGGCGTCGGGGGTCTTCTCCACGAGCGCCCGCAGGTTCATCATATCGTCGGTCATCGGTAGTCCTTCCGATCAGGGGTTGTTGTTGCAACCAGACCCTACCGAAAAGCGCCGATGGCCACCCAGCTGCTCAGCTACACCACGCTGCGGGACACGATCGAGAATCATTACATGGCTATCGAGAAGGACGTTTGGAAATCTAGTCAAAGCCGTCGGAGCCGACTACACGAACTCGTGTTGAGGGCTTCGCTACCTGTTATGCCGGACTACCGTGTCTCTGCGAAATTGGCTTCGGGGCACTCAATCGTTGACTGACAGGTTGTAAGACTTAAGGCTGAGCGCATGAGGGAGCCAATCGATCACAGACTTACAGCAGTTGTTACGGGTGCGGCCGGCGGCATGGGTAGGGCGATTGTAAAACGACTGTCCGAATACGGTTACGCCATTGCCGGCGTCGACATCGACGAAGTAGGGCTTGACGAAGTTGGGCAGGCAGTCACGGCAGCCGGTGGCAGCTTTCTTTCTATCGGGTGCGATCTTACTGACCCATTCGCTATCGCCCGTGCTTTTGAGAAGATCGATGCTGAAATGGGCGGGCCCGACGCCCTGGTCAACAATGCCGGCACCTGCTTCATGGGAGAGTTCCCCGACATCGCGCCAGATGAACTCGATCGGCAAATGGCGATTAACTTCACGGGCGCCTTTCATTGCTGTCAGGAAGCGGTGCGTCGCATGCGGATGAGGCCCGGCGTCAAAAAAATCGTCAACATTTCATCGAACGGTGCCTACAATTTCGATGTCTTCGACCCGCCGCACTATCGCGCCAGCAAGGCAGCTCTCGACACGCTGACAAAGGATCTCGCGCGGCGCTACGCGCGCGACCGGATCAGCGTCAACTCGATTGCACCAGCCATGACCGAGACCCCGCTGTTCAACGTTCTAAGTCCAGAGGTTCTGGAAGATGCTCTGGCCGCGATGCCGCATGGTCGCGCGATGCGACCGGAAGAAGTCGCTGAATGGGTAGGCTTCCTGATTTCGCCGGCAGGCGATATCGCCAGTGGCAATGTGATCATCCTTAATCAAGGACGCGATGTTCGATAACTCGACGTTCGCATTTAATCGTAAAACAGGGGAGCTTTGCGCAACTGCGGCCACTGCTCGGGCGAGTGACCGTAGATCACGAAGGCGCCGAGTTCCGTCGCCATTTTCAGGATACGGTCTGCGCTCTTGATCGCAAGCTGCTGGTTCCAGGAACCAGCAAAACGCTCATCAACTTCAGATGGACGCGAAATTGCGTCCGCAGTCAGCAAGACTGGTCCGGTTCGGGGCAGCGTCACCAGAACGGACAAATGCCCCGGGCTGTGACCTGGAGTCGAAATGATGCTGATCCCGTTGCAAAGGTCCAAGTGGCGTGAAACGGTAATCGTGTCTACGTCAGGCCAATCCATAGGCTGTATCGACCCCCAATAGAGCGGCTTGGGGAGCGCTCTTTCGGCCGCACCGATTACCAACATCGCCTCTGGGAATTCGGCAATGCCTCCCACATGATCGATGTGTGTGTGCGTGATGATCAGGCAATCAACATCCATCGTGGTCAAGCCGATCTTGCCTAGCTGAGCAGAAGGCAGATTCTCCGCTGTAAGTTCGCGCACCTCGCCGAACTCGTACAGCCGATCTTCGTCTGAGGCCTTTGCTGCATCGTGAACGTATTTCGCGGGGAATCCTGTATCGACGAGGACCCGACGGCCCGTCTTGGTTTCGATCAGGTACCCGCAAATGGCGATCGTGCGATTTCCGGCATAAACCTTGAACAGTCCGAAATCCAAGATGTAGAGCCGCAGAGGCTGATCATCGGGATTCAATCTTTTCGGCATCTTACAACTCTTAGCCTGCGACCGGCTGGTCCGTCGGTCCCTTTTGGAGCTACCCTGTCGCCCGGCCGGAGACAGACCGCAGATAACACATGTCTCCTTGGCCGGGTAATCCATTGGGTGCAACAATCCCCCGAACCGTAGCCCCAGTTGTGGGATGCCTACAACTGGCTGCACTACACTGTTATGATGCCTGTCCGCGGGTAGGTAATGGACGCACAGCGTTGTTTTTGATTCTATCGGTTGGAGCAACGGATTGAGCCTCGTTAGCACAGAGGACCAGAGGCCGAAGATGCGCTAGCGTTCCACTTGCGCCGGTCAGAAGCGGTTAGTTCGAGCCAACAGCATTGCAGGTCGTGGCGAGGCCGAAGCAGCTTCATCGGGCTCAGTCGAGCAGAGATCCAACTGGGACTTTCAGGAATGTCGCCAGCCGGTCGACGATCTCGATGGTCGGATTGCGGGCGCCCCGTTCAAGATCGCTGATATAGGTGCGATGGATCTTGACCTCGAACGCAAACTGCTCCTGTGACAAGCCGTTTTGCTGTCGCAGACGTCGAAGATTTACGGCGAGGCGCTGACGAATATCCACATGGTCAGGTCAAACGTATGTAGTTGATCGGTCTACAGACGATCAGTGACATTCTGCTTGACTGTCTGCCGACAAGTACGCCCATGTGGCGTCACTGATCGTCGACAGGGAGTGACCAGCTTGACCCATAACAACATCCGCTTCAACGAGATCAACGAGATTGTCGGGCCCAAGCCGGCGGTTCGCTACATCAAGCTCGGCAAGAACAATGCCTGGGCTGATCGAGCCTTGCAAAGTGGAGAAATCCCATTCAGCGTGAAGGAAGTACCGCACGAACTGGCGCTCAGCGGCGACGAAGACCGCATTGCGGCGCACCTGATTGGATTGGGAAAGGCACAGGGCGCCGCCAGGAATGCCGCGAGGCAGGTCTGCACCTTCTACGGTTTGGACGAAACCGCAATCTGGATCACCTTTGCCGACGGCTACATGTGGTGGACGCAAGCCGCGCATGAAGTAAACTGGCTTGGCGAGAGTTCCGATTACGCGCCTCGCATACGCCGATCCCTGCACGGCTGGGCAAATGCCACGCGGTTTGACGTCGCCTTTTATATGAGCGGGATGTCTTCGCGTCTAACCAGGCTTGCCGGCACTCAGCAGACGCTTTGCAAGGTCGGGGCTGACGACTATGCGCTGAGGAAGATATTTCATCGGGAAGAGCCGGCGGTGATTGTCGCGCGGCAGGTCCGGGAAACGATGTTGGAGGCGATTGTCACCATGATCGCCAACCTGGACTGGGCGGATTTCGAGACCCTGATTGATCTGGTTCTGGCGCGCGGCGGATGGAGCAGGGTTTCAGGGCTCGGTGGTAACCAGAAGGACGCTGATATTGTTGCCGAACAGGCCATCACCGGAGAGAAGGTCTTCGTTCAGGTCAAGTCGGCGGCCAGTCAGCACGAACTGGATCGCTACCTCGATATCTTCGACAAGTCCGGCGAATGGCATCGGATGATCTTTGCATGTCATTCTCCACAGGGCGTCCTTGTGACCACAAGACCTGAGATATCGATCTGGGCGAAGCATGAACTGGCGGGAATGGTGTTCAAAAATGGATTGTTCGACTGGCTGATGGACCGCGCCTCATAGGTTGTTGTCGGGTCTGGTACCCCTGAAGCCAAATCATCGCATATACCAAGCGATCATCGAGTAAGCGATTGCCGGCCGCTAGATGGACTGTGTGTGGTCGCCGGGTGTGCGAAGAGGGCGATGTCGAAGCGACATGCCCTCACGCCCATCGCTGGGCGAATGCAGCTTGCTGCCGGGCTGGAGGTTGCTTGCCGATCGCTGAAGGCCCCCAGCGCGCTTGTCGGTCCTTCAGCACGCATCCGAAGGCTGGCAACGACGTTATGGGGCAGTCGATCTTGTCCCAATAAAGGACGCCGTCGAAGCAAAGCTTCGACCGCGTCCTTTTACTGATCAGGTTTCGGACTTGTCCGGCTCGATGGTCAGCTTGTCGTCCGACATGTCGGCAAGCCGCAGGTTTTCTGCCATTTTCTCGATCTTCAATCTGAATTCAGCGAGGAAGTCGTCGCCGTTGCCTACGGTGCCCGATTTCAGATCCTGGCTGGTGAGTGCCGCCTGGATCAATGACCAGTAGACCTTCATAAACTTTGCCGGATTGGTGGCTAACTGCGAAACAAGCTGATTGGCCATTACCTCCATGGCGGTCATTGTCTTCTGTTCACCTTTGACGGTCACCGTCGCATTCCGGTTCAATGCCTTGGCGAGCATTTCATGAAAATCGGCCTGCTTCTTGCGACGCGGGCCATAGCCCTTGTGGCCAGGCTTGAACTGACTGGGCTTTGGGGGCTTCTTATAGCCGGCGTCATATGTAGGGTCAGGCCGATCTGGATTATCACGATGCCTGCCCATTATCGCACCTGCCTGTCGTCGGCAGAGGCCATCTCGTCGAAGGTTAGGCCCGTCTCCGCATGAACAGCGTCCTTTCGGACAAAATCCTGCCAGCGGCGGATAGTGGCGTCGATATAGCGCGGTTCATATTCGATCAGCCGTGCCTTGCGACCGGTTCGTTCGCAGGCCAGCATCGTCGTTCCTGAACCGGCGAAACAGTCGAGCACGATGTCGCCGCGCCTCGTGCAGTCCTTGATGGCATCGACGATCATCCCGACAGGCTTGACCGTCGGATGAACTGCCAGGTCATCAAGCCTTCCCTTTCCAAAGGCGTTTACGCCGGCATAGTGCCAGACGTTGCTGCGGTTGCGGCCGTGACGGCCAAGCTCGATATTATTGAGGTGCTTAGCGTCGCCGACCCGGAACGCCCCGATCAACTCGTGCCGGCTGCGATAAAAGCTACCCTGGCCGGCATTCGACTTGACCCAGGTGATCAGGTTCAACATGTCGCCGTAAACGTCCCGGCCGACCTTGATCAGGGTGGCAATATGGCGCCAGTCCATGCATGCAAAATGAACCGCGCCGTCCTTTGACGCAGCCGCGGCATTGCCAAGAGTTACCTGAAGAAATGCCGCGAACTCGGCTTCATCCATCTCGCCTGACGCCATGGCAAATTCCTCATGCTTCCGCTCGCCGCGGCCAACGATGCCGTTAATCCGGACATTGTAGGGTGGATCCGTGAACGCCATTGCCGCCTGATCGCCTGCCATCAGGCGCTCGAAATCGGCTGTTGACCGCGCGTCGCCGCAAAGCAGCCGATGCTGTCCGAGCAGCCATAGATCGCCAAAGCTCGACACCACCTTCGCGACGGGTCTTGGAAGGACATCGGCAGGATCGGCCGAATTGTCTTCCTGATCAAACAGAATGCGATCGATCTCGGCCGGCTCGAACCCGATCGATAAAGGCTCGAAGTCTTCAAGAACGACGAACTCCTTGAGTTCGATCGCAAGCTTGTCGAGATCCCATCCGGCATTTGCTGCAATGGCATTGTCGGCAATTGCCAACTGACGCTTCTGCATGGGGCTGAGGCCAGAAAGGACAATCACTGGAATGGTGGATAAACTTAGCCGCTTCGCTGCCAGCAGTCGCCCATGCCCGGCGATGAGAAGGTGGTCTTCATCGACCAGAACCGGATTGACGAAGCCATTCTTCTCGATGCTGCGCTGAATCTGCGCAATCTGCTTTCCTGAATGTGTTCTGGCGTTGCGAGGTGACTCCCTTAAATTTTCGGGTGGCAAATAGATGATCGACAGCTCGGATGCCAGCTTGTCATCCTGAGAACTGGGGTGGGAAGCATGAACCGGATTGAGATGTTCCAAGGCAATAAACGAGTCTGACGCGCGCTCGGCGCGAGTGGACTTGACCATATGATTTCTCCATGGGCGCACTTGGGCGCCTGGTTGGACATGTTTGGGAAATCAGGTTCGACCGCCGGTGATTGGACCTTAAGGCCACTGGCGCCTAAGGCTGGAGCGAAGCGCTCCCTTCGAGCAGCGATACTGCCCGACAATCAATTGCTCTCGCGTTTACGAAAGCCGGCCTCATGCCAAATTCTGCTGCCGGTTCACCGTCACGATGTTTCGGGTGAACAAAGTTCCAGGGCCGATGGCCGCGAAACGACACGAGAGCAAATTTTGACATTCGTCGACGAGCACTGCCCGCAAAACCGGTGCTGAATAATAGACCAGACACTGCCTGAATCCATCGCCAGCAGTCATCGTGTCTATATTCGCAATTCGCTTTTGACAAGTGGCCCTAGGGAAATAGTGCCGAAATCCCACTGGCCTGCCAGATTTGCCATATGGCGACTAAAAATTCCCATACGTATCTGTGGGAATTCCCACGCGTAATGCCCTGATTGGCAGGGCCTGCAGCTGCTTGGCAACTATCGAAAAAAGCCCGAAATGACAAAAAATCCCATAAAATTCCCATTGCATGGGAATTTTGACCAGAGACTGGTTCGCTCCGGACTGCCTCCACCACCAATAAAAACAAATACTTATGTCGAATCGTCGATGACCTTGGCCGATGTATACATATTTCGGGCAACATGTGGGGCAACGTTTGTCGCGCTTGTAGATCCGACTCTCAAGCCATCGTGCTCGAATGACCGGAACGGGGCCGACAACCGACAGTCCGCTTTTTGGCCAACGTTTGTAGAAAGCTGCCATTCTCGGGTCAGAACCAAACGTGCTCTGCCGCTCCCATTTCGGCCGGCAAAGGTGACATTCGAACCGCCGAAAGCCGCCACCGGATCGTCTGTTCGAAGAATACGCACTATAGGCGGTACACTTGTGCTCCCTCGTCGTCCTTGCGGTCAGACGCGCCTCCTAGCGCGCCCTGGGAGAACAGCATGATGTCCGAAGCTTAGAGGACCGTAACACTTTACATCCGGAAGGCCCCGGATCACCCTGACTGCAATGACGGATTCGTCGCGCCTTCAGTGCACGGAAGTTCGATGTCTGCATCAGCGTACAACCAGGTCCACATTCCACGATCAAAACTGTGGCAGGACTTCGAGAAGGGATCGGCACTGCTGTGGCGCAGGATCTTGGACGACCCCTCGATCCATCGTTTCGGCAAGAACGGCCAGGCCCAGCATGGGATGGACATGTACGGGTACCGGGATGGCGACACCGCCAAGATCGTGGGCGTGCAATGCAAGTGCAAGGGGCAGGGCGCGAAGGCCAGCGAGAAGGAACTTCGGGCCGATTTCGAAAAGGCGCTCAAATATGAGCCGAGGCTCACCGAATACTTCTTCACCACGACGGCCGATGACGACGCTTCACTTTCTACCGTCGCTGCCAAGCTAACCGAGGAGCAGCGCGTGCTGGGTCGCACAATAGTCGTGCGCGCCTGGGGATGGGATACGCTCGAGGACCAGATATCGGCCCATTCCGACGTTGCTTTGATGTTCGACCCTAACCATAGTCCGACTGCGGAGCTCCAGTCCCAGCGCCATGAGGAGACAATCGGCGTTCAGGGCAACACGCTGGTCGAGATCCGAGAAGTGAAGGCTATGCTACTGGCGCGGGCGACCGTCGATGGTTCTTCTGCTGATCCGGCAGAAGCGGCGCTCGATGCCGAGATCGATCGGTATAGGGACCGCGCCAACAATGGAAAACCGCGGTCATCGCTGGACCTTTTGAACGACCTGCTGAAGACCCTGACCGAAAAGAATTCGGGACACATCTGGTTCAGGGTGAAGGCAAACATCGCCCACTGTCATCTCCAGTTGAGCGACGAGGCCACGGCGGCTGACATGCTGGAAGAGGCAGTGGCACATGCACCCGAGGATCCAAAGGCTGCTGTCAACGCCATATTGGCGATGATGCTGCGGGGCGATCACCAGAAGGCGTTCGAGCAAGGCTTGGCCGAGCTGACCAAGTCTCCCGATAACGAGGTTTGCTGGATCTCTCGGCAGAGCTCGCAGATCGGCTACTCTATGCAAGCGACACGCGCGCCATCGCGGAACGCGTGCGGGCACTTCAGCTCGAAGATGCTGAATACCGGAACCCGGCGCTGGAGAAGGCGCTCCGATCAGCGGCAGGAATGAGCCCCGAGGAGGCTGCCTGTCACATCGAGGACCAGCCCGATCTTTGGCTTGGGTCGATCAAGCCTGGCTTCGCCAGCGAGGAGCTCAGGCAGCTGCAGCTCACTTCGTGGCGCGATGCAAAGGGTCACGTCCTCAAATGGTCCGGCCTCACGCGACCCGACGGCGAGGACACCGCGCCGCGGCTCGTTCTCGACCGCACAGCTTCGACGAAGGACCGCGCGAAGCTGACTGTGCGATGGACGACGGATCCCGAAGAAATCGTAGTCGGCAGCGTGGAGTACCGCG
>JBKJRE010000299.1:0-3252 GCA_046594775.1 Rhizobiaceae bacterium
GAATATGAGGCCGGAACATTGACGAATGTCTCCGACTCCATGTTGATCCACATGCCGAGAACCCTGTCCTTGCGCCTGACGACCACCGGCCGGGAAGGGCCTTCAAGCACCACGATCACGTCGTAGCGGCCCTGCCGGTTGATCAGCGGGTCGGCATTTTCAAGCGAACCGAAAATGGTCAGGTCGGCGCCGGAAAAATCCGCCGTGATCGCGACCCTGTCGGTCGATAGCCCGATCTGGATTGATTCCGGGTTCTGGGTCTGGGTGGGCCCCTGGGCGTCTGAGGGAAAAGTCCCAAGCCAAAGCGCCAATCCCGCAACCAGGCCTATGATGATCTTCGCCCTCATCTAGCCGCCCGTTCCGGCGAGAGAAAACAGTGAGGCCGGCCTCGCGAACAGATCGAAGCCCAGCCGCAGCGCCACCGCCAGCACCAGCAGGGCCAGCAGGGCCCGCAGTTGTTCGCCGCGCAGCTTTTGGCCCGCCTTGGCGCCGTATTGCGCCCCGGCAACGCCGCCGACCATCAGCACGAAGGCCAGCACCACGTCGACCGTCTGGTTGGCCGTCGCGTGCACGATCGTCGTATAGGCGGCGACGAAGATGATCTGGTACAGCGACGTGCCGACGACCACATTGGTCGGCACCTTGAGCAGGTAGATCAGCGCCGGAACCATGATGAAGCCGCCGCCGACACCCATGATCGAAGACAGGAATCCGATGCCGACGCCCAGCCCGATGACCGGGATCACGCTGACGAAGAGCTTCGATGCGCGGAAGCGCATCTTCAGCGGCAGCCGGTGAATCCAGTTGTGCTGACCTGGCTTCTTCAGTGACGCCGGCGCAACGGCCCCGCGCGACAGGCGAATCGCATTGGCGCTTTCCACAAGCATCAGGCCGCCGACCGATCCGAGCAGCACCACGTAGAGAAGCGAAATGAACAGGTCGAGCTGGCCGAGATCGCGCAGCAGCGAGAACACATAGATGCCGACCGTCGACCCGACGATGCCTCCCCCGAGCAGCACGGTGCCGAGCTTGAAATCCAGCGTGCCGCGCTTGAAATGGGCGAGAGCCCCCGAAAAGGAGGAGGCGATGACCTGATTGGCGCCGGTGGCGACCGCAATGGCCGGGGGAATGTTGTAGAAGATCAGCAGCGGCGTGATCAGGAAGCCGCCGCCCACCCCGAACATTCCCGAGAGGAACCCCACCGCCGCGCCCATGGCAAGCAGTACGAATACGTTGACGGATAACTCCGCAATCGGGAGATAGATTCCCACCCGCTGACTCGATTGTTGCTGCCCGTCGGCGTCGACCCGTCCCGTACGAGAAGAATGCTCCGAGGATTTAGGCCGTTCTTGCGCCGACAATGCGGCGAAGTCAAACCGCGCAGCATGGTCGAAACAAAAAACATCTTCAAGCAGTTAACGCGGCAGTGGCGGCCGCGCTTGCCCAGTCGCGACGCCTGCCGGCCCTATTTGCGATCAAGCAGGGCCCGGGCGAGTTTCTGGTCGATCACCCCGGTTGGCTCCAGGCCGTTGTCCTTCTGGAAAGCCTCGATGGCAGTCCTGGTCTTGCCGCCCATCACGCCATCCGGTGTGCCGGCCTGGTAACCGTTCTTGTTGAGGATGATCTGAATATTCTTGACCGCCTTGATCATGTCGACGCTGGCGGTCTTGTCCTGCGCTTCCCGCCATGAGTCGGGAATGTCGACGGTGTTGGCTTCCGGATCGAGGGGTCTTGGCTTCCACAGTTCCGTCGCCGCGCGGGCCCGCTCAAGCTGCTCGGGCCTCAGTGAATTGGCTATCTCGTCGCGCTTGTCGGCGGCGTCCTTGTCGCCGGTCTTGGCCACCAGGGCGAACCACTTATAGGATTCTTCGAGGTTTTGCGTCATGCCGACGCCCTTGGCGGCGAGGATGCCGAGATTGAACTGGCTGTCTTTCACACCCAGTTCGGCGGCCTTTGCGAACCAGTGTGCAGCAGCCTCATTGTCTGAAGCGCCATCGGCGCCCATCGCCTCGAGAACCGCGAGATTGTGCATGGCGCTGGCATTGCCCTGGTTGGCGGCAAGCTTGTACCAGCTTCGCGACTTCTGCAGGTCGCGATCAACGCCAAGGCCCTTCTCGTAGAAATTGCCAATCCTGTATTGTCCGGGCGCGAAGCCGAGCTCGGCCGATTTTTCGTACCACTTGGCCGCCTGCTTCATGTCTGTCGTAACGCCCTGTCCCTCGGCGTAGCGCGTGGCGATTTCAAAGAGCGCCTTGGCATCGCCGGCGATTGCTGCTTCTCGCAACATCACCGGGCCGGCTTCGACCGGCACATCGATCGGGGCGGCGACCGCTTCCTCGCCGTCACCGGCGGATGTCAGCATGTCCGCCTGGGGCGATGCCGATGCTACCTTGACCTGCTCCATGGTCATCGGATCGCCGACCTCCCCCGGGACGGCGGACGCTGAAGGAACAGCCGTAGCCATCTCCTGCGAGGCGACATCCATGGGCTGCATGCCGGATGAATCGCCCATTGCGTCCATCTCGGCCGCCGGGTCTGCCGTCGTGCCTTCGGCTTCCTCGTCAACCAGACGATTGGCGGCGTTCGTACTGCCGAGCGACGCAACGTCCAGCTGGTCCGTGGTCTGGATGGGCGCGGCATCGATGTTGGCGGTTTCTGCCGGGTCGTTCACGAAAGCCTTGCCGAGTTGCAGGCCGGCGAGCGCCAGCAGGACGATGGCGGTGCCCATCAGTATTGGCTTGCGAGGAGATTTCAGCAGCTTGCCGACCCCCGGGGCCTTGACCACCGGGCTGCCAACGTCGGTCTTGCGCCTCTTGCCTTCCATCTCGGCCGCCGCTGCCTGGGCGGCACGGCGCGCGGCTGCAATGAAATCCGACTTGGCCGCATCGGTATCGTCCGCACGTGAGGGCTGGCTGCGCTCGTCGCGGACCCGTTTCATGATGGCATTGAGGTCAGGCGCCCCCGAACCCGGTTCCAGTGGCCGGTTGGCGATCTTGGGATCGAGCGGCGCATCAAGGTCGACCGTAGGCGCCACATCTTCGGCCATGTCAGCCACGGCCGATCCAGCGACATCCGGCGTTGGCGCATGCTTTTTCTTGCCAAGAACGCGGGTCAGCCCGCTGAACATCGAGCGGCCGGGGCGGTCAGCTTCGGCCTCGCTTTCGTTGCCCAACGCGGCAGCCGCCGCGGCCGAAGCAGCCTGTGCCGGTGAACGTTCCACTCGTGCTCGTGGCGCAGGCGGCGCGACGGTTG
>JBKJRE010000364.1:0-4008 GCA_046594775.1 Rhizobiaceae bacterium
GTTCTTGCCCCGGCAGACAGGGAGCAACGAGTTTCACGCACATGCCTCCGCCAGGGCCCGGGTTCCTGGATGAAAATGTCCAACCGCGCTACCGTTGCGCGGCCACCCGGCGCCGTCGCCCTCCCCTGATCCCCGGTCCGGACCAGGTTTCCCGTGAGGGCGATGCGGCCATTATGCGCGCGGTGGCGGGGGTGTGGATGAAATGCGGTGAAAAAATCACCTCTCTCGCGATTTCTGACACTTAGCCTCGTGGATGTGGCGTGGCCGGGTTCCGGGGTCCAATCGGGGGTCGGTCATGCGGCCCTCATGACCTTTCGGGCGCCGAGCGCAAAAAAGGCGGCACATGGCCGCCTTTCTTTTGGTATGTCGAGGAAAGACTACAGAGCGTCCTTGATCTTTTCCTTGGCATTCCCGTAGGACTTCTGCATCTTGCCTTCAGCCTTTTCGACCTTGCCCTTGGCCTCGGTCTTCTTGCTTCCGGTAACCTTGCCTGCGGCCTCCTTGACGGAGCCGGCTGCCTGTTTGGCAGCGCCCTTGACCTGATCCTTGTTCACCATTTCACATCTCCTTTTTTTCGCGCTCATATCAACGGCATTTCTTCCTTCAAGTTCCACGCGGTCGCCAGAATCGTTTCATGCGGCGCGAAGTCCGACGCGGTTGCACGGTACAACGGCAATCGGGTAGCTTTGCGCCAAGCTCGGGACGGGCGCGCGACATGCTTATTTGGTGGGCTCCGGCGATGTTTTCAGCCATCGGCTTCCCACTGGCCGACAGCAAGCACAATGCCAGCTGGGCCAAGTCGATCGGCGGGCCAAAGCTGCCATCGCTGCTTTCGGCGGTATCCTCGACATTCCATCACCGCCTCGGTGCGTGACCAGTTCGACGCGCTCAAGCCGGCGACGGCAGACTGGCAACGAGGCCTGATAGCCTACCGCTGCGGACTGCCTGCCGAAACGGGGCGGTATCGCATCACGACGGGCGGGCAGAACTGCCGCGATGTTCAACTCGTCGTCGAGCAGATTTCCTTTGCTGACCTCGAGCCTGCCGAGCAGGCCCTTTTCAATCCGGTTCCCACCCGGCCCAGCTGCCGCCGCAAGGTCGATCTAACAATCGCTGCCGCGCGGCACGCATTGCGCGCCAATGCGAACATCCAGGCGGCCATTGCGCGCATCAGACGCCGCGCCGGCGTCGGTTCGGCGCCCAGGGTGGCGTCAGCGGCCGCGCAGTAGCCGGAAATACATCTGCTAGAGCCATCCCATGAGCTGGGTTGTCTGCCATCCGGCGAGGAGCACGATCAGGATGCCGACAAGCCGGAGCAGCAGCGTCTCGCTCATCGTTTTGACGAAGTAGCCGGCGAGCGGCGCGGCGAAGAGGCCGCCGACGACAAGTCCAATCACAGCCGTGAGGTTGCTGAGCAGGTCGCCCGCTTCCGACCAGTGGCCGGTTAGCAGGGCGATCAGGAAGGTCAGCGAGACGGCAAGGGTGACCAGGAATTCGCTGGCGTTGACCGTTCCGATTACATAGCGGGGCGGCGCGCCGGCGCCGAGCAGTCCGGTCGTGACAATCGGGCCCCAGCCCCCGCCGCCGACAGCATCCATGAAGCCGCCAGCCGCGCCCAGCGGCGCGACGATGGCGCCGTGAACCGGGGTGCTTGGAATCTTTCGAAAGGACCGCGCCACCAGCCATACCCCGACCAGAGCCAGGTAAGTGGTCACAAACGGCTTCATCACGGAGCCGTCGACCGAAGTGAGGACATAAGCGCCGAGGCAGCCGCCGACGATGCCGAAGGGCGCCAGACGACGGAACAGTTTCCAGTCGATGTTGCGGTGATAGAGATGCGCGGAACCAGACGCCGCCGTGGTGAACAGTTCGGCCGTATGAACGGCGGCCGAGGCGTGGGCGGGCGGCACGCCGAAGGCGAGAAGCGTTGTCGAAGAGATGACGCCATAGGCCATGCCTAGCGCGCCATCGACTGCCTGTGCGAGAAAGCCCACAATCGCGAAAAGAATGAATTCCTGCATGGCGACATCCGGTTTGAAGACCTGAAGCTAGGCGGGTTGCTCTGCCGCGCCAAGGTTGGGTTCATCCAGTTTTACGCTTGGGAGTGGAAATCCAATCCCACCCGTGGCCTTGCCGCGAGATCGATCAATTCTTGTTCGCGCCCGGCTAACCAAAAATGCCTCCCGCACCTGGTTCAGTGCTGGAGGCGTCTTTGTTCTTTGACTGTCGTATTTGAACTGCCTCGCACAACATTTTAATGCGCGGGGTGCGGAAAATTTCTGCGGCTAAAGAGAGTTCTATTCGACGATTTCGCGTCGAGCTGCTGAGGCGAGAAATGCCGAGCGGGTCTGACCGCGGTCGCGAGCCGCTGCGTTGATCGCCTCGAGCAGACCCAGATCGAGCGAAACATTGATCCGCGTGGCCGATCCACGATCCCGCACCAGCGGTACGATGGTCGTCATGGCGCCCTGCCGATCTTCGGCGAGTTCCGGATCGTTCATGATGGCATCGAAATCGCGCGGCGAGGGGACGGGACCGCCGTCCGCCTCCAGCATCCTGAAATGGCCGGACAAGGCTTCGACCGCATTGTGGACGGCGTCGTCGATCGTGTCACCGGCCGAGATGCAGCCCGGAACGTCGGGAAAGCTGACGCCGTAAGCGCTGTCGGGGTCTTTGTGGATGAAGGCGATGTAGCGCATTGTGTTTCTAGAGATCTTCCCATCCGTTGCTCAGGAAGTTGCCTCTTCGAACAGGGGCGATCATTACCTCAGCTCGAATTTCATTTTCACACTGGACTAGGGTTGAGCAGCGAGTCTGTTGGCTGCATTAATGCGTATCCGAGCGAGTTGGGCGCAATTTTCCTCAAGACATAGCGGTTGGCTTTGTCATTGAAGGCCTCACTGTCAGAAACTTGGCGATCGAATGCCACTCTTTCTGACCGCAGTGCAATGGCAGCCTCCAGCAACGCTAGTCGTGCCTCCTTCAACTCAACCATCTATTCGAGCGCTTCATTGAGGCAATCTTTGGCTGCTGAAGGATTGCTCACTCCCGCAGTGTTGGACTTCATCAGTTCCTTGGCTGCCCTTATCGCCTTGACTGCACCCTCAACCGCAGCAGCGCCACTAGAAAGACAGGTACTTGCCGCAGACAAATCCACCTAGGGTCACCTCCCGTTAATATGATAGCGGAAAGTGTAGACGATTCGAAACAAATAGTGAACGATGATACTTGTGTAACGAAAAGGGGCGGCATTTCTGCCGCCCCTTTCGTATCTGAGTTCGTGGTTGGCTGGATTAGAAATCCATGCCGCCCATGCCGCCTGGCATGCCGCCGCCGCCGCCGCTGTCCTTCTTGGGAGCTTCGGCGATCATGGCTTCGGTGGTGACGAGCAGGCCGGCAACCGACGCCGCGTCCTGCAGGGCAGTGCGAACGACCTTCATCGGGTCGACGATGCCCATGGCGATCATGTCGCCATATTCGCCCGTCTGAGCGTTGTAGCCGAAGGTTGCGCCCTTGTTTTCAAGGATCTTGCCGGCAACGATCGAGGCTTCCGCACCGGCGTTGGTGGCGATCTGGCGGGCAGGAGCCTGCAGAGCGCGACGCACGATGTTGATGCCTGCCTGCTGGTCGGGATTGCCAGCCTTGGCGGTGATGGCCAGCGAAGCGCGCAGCAGGGCGACGCCGCCGCCGGGCACGATGCCTTCTTCAACGGCCGCACGGGTCGCATTGAGGGCGTCGTCAACGCGGTCCTTCTTTTCCTTGACTTCGACCTCGGTCGCACCGCCAACGCGGATCACGGCAACGCCGCCGGCGAGCTTCGCCAGACGTTCCTGCAGCTTCTCCTTGTCGTAGTCCGACGTGGTCTCTTCGATCTGCGCCTTGATCTGCGCCACGCGCGCTTCGATGTCGGCCTTCTTGCCGGCGCCGTTGACGATCGTGGTGTTTTCCTTGTCGATCATCACCTTCTTGGTGCGGCCCAGCATCTGGATGGTGACGTTCTCGAGCTTG
>JBKJRE010000457.1:0-8375 GCA_046594775.1 Rhizobiaceae bacterium
TCTTCGATACGCTGCTGCCGAAGGGTGCGCCGGCGGTGATCTTTGCGGACGACCCCTGGTCGAAACCGACAATCGAGGCCGCCAGCGCAGCCGGACTCGAGGTGCTGACCGTTGGCCGCAAAGGCGATTTCCTCAGGCTCAAGCGCGTCGAGCACGAACGCTTCCGGCAACGTGCCGAGATCGAGTCAGGCGGCGTCCTGCACGAGATAGACCTGCCTTTGGCCGGCGACTTCCAGATATTCAACGCCCTTGTTGCCGCCGGCCTTGCGGCGGCGACAGGCACGCCGGTGGAGAAGGCGCTGGCCGCGCTCGAAGGACTGAAGGGCGCGCCTGGAAGGCTCGATCTCGTCGGCACCGCACGCAACGGCGCGCCGGTTTATGTCGACTACGCCCACAAGCCCGATGCGCTGGAAAATGTGCTCACCGCCGTCCGACCGTTCACAACCGGCAGGGTGATTGTGGTTTTCGGCTGCGGTGGCGACCGCGACCGCGGCAAGCGCCCCATCATGGGCGAGATCGCGACACGGCTGGCTGATGTGACCATCGTCACCGACGACAATCCGCGCTCGGAAGTGCCTGCCGACATTCGCGCGGCGATCCTTGCGGCAGCACCGAGCGCCCTCGAGATCGGTGACCGGCGCAAGGCGATCAGCGAGGCAGTCGCCATGCTGCAGGTCGGAGACACGCTGATCGTCGCGGGCAAGGGCCACGAGCAAGGCCAGACGGCCGGCAGCGAGACGCTGCCGTTTTCCGACCACGAGGAAGTGCGTGTGGCGCTCCGGGAGAGCGCCGCATGAGTTTCCTTTGGAAGACAGCCGAACTGATCGAGGCAATGGCCGGCCGCCCGGTCGGCCAGATGCCGGAAGGCATCGACGGCATCTCGATCGATACCCGCTCGCTGCAGCCGGGGGATGCGTTCTTCGCTATCAAGGGCGAGACGATGGACGGCCATGACTTCGCAACCGCCGCGGTCAAGGCCGGGGCCGGGGTTCTGGTTGTCGCGGAAGGCAAGCTGCCGGCGCTCGGACGCCTGACGGCGCCGATGATCGTCGTCCCTGACGTTCTCGTCGCGCTGGAGAAGGCGGGCATTGCAGCCCGCGCGCGGACCAGGGCGCGGGTCATCGCGATCACCGGTTCGGCAGGCAAGACCAGCACCAAGCAGGCGTTGCGCCACGTTCTTGCATCGGCCGGCAAAGTCCATGCGTCGGACAAGTCGTTCAACAATCACTGGGGCGTGCCGTTGACACTGGCGCGAATGCCCGCCGACGCCGACTATGCGATCTTCGAGATCGGCATGAACCATGCGGGCGAGATCCGCCCGCTGGTCAAGATGGTGCGGCCGCATATCGCCATCGTCACGCTGATAGCAGCGGCGCATCTCGGGCATTTTGACTCGCTGGAGGACATCGGCAGGGCAAAGGCCGAAATCTTCGAGGGGATCGAACCCGGCGGCGTCGCCCTGATCAATCGCGACGACGCCAACTGGGTACTGCTGGCGCGCCTGGCCAAGGCTGCGGGGGTCGAGAAGGTCGCGGGTTTCGGCGAGCATGCCAAGGCCGTTTTCAGGCTGACCAACCTGTCCCTCCATTCCGACCATTCGCTCATCTCGGCCAAGATCGGTGGCAAGGAAGTTACCGCAACCATCGGCGCGCCGGGACGCCACGTCGTGCAGAATGCGCTCGCCGTGCTTGGCGCGGCGCATCTTGCGGGCGCCGACGTGACAAATGCCGCGCTGGCGCTTGCCAGAGTCAGCGCCGAGGCCGGCCGCGGCATGCGCCATGTGCTCGCGCATCCGAAGGGATCGATCATCCTGATCGACGAGAGCTACAACGCCAATCCAGCGTCGATGCAGGCGGCGCTTGCGCTGCTGGACAGCACGCCTGTGGCCGGAAAAGGCCGGCGCATTGCCGTTCTTGGCGACATGCTGGAACTCGGCAGCCATTCCGTAAAACTTCATTCGGCGCTTGCCGATCTGATCGCCAAGACGCGCACCGACGCGATTTTTCTGGCAGGCGCCGAAATGAAGTCGCTTGCCGAGGCGCTGCCCGACGGGTCGACAACAGAATACCGGACCGGCGTCGATGAACTGAAGCCGTTGCTGATCAGCTTCCTGGGACCGGGCGACGTCGTCATGGTCAAATCGTCGAAAGGCATCGGGTTCTCGAAAATCGTCGATGCGCTGCTTCACCAGTTTCCGGCCGCGGCCGGCAACAGCAATCTGTCCTGATGTTGGTCCGGGGGGACTGATCCGATGCTTACGCTACTTGTCGATTTCGCGGACCATGTCTCGGCCTTCAACGTCTTCCGCTACATCACCTTCCGCACCGGAGGCGCGCTGATCACCTCTGCGCTGATCGTCTTCATCTTCGGTCCCAACATCATCAAGTCGCTGCGTGTCCGGCAGGGCAAGGGCCAGCCGATTCGCGCCGATGGTCCGCAGACGCATTTCAAGAAGGCCGGCACGCCAACCATGGGCGGGCTGATGATCCTGTCGGGGATTGTCGTGTCGTCGCTGCTTTGGGCCAACATCAACAGCGTCTATGTCTGGGTCGTTCTGCTGGTGGCGCTCGGCTTCGGCGCGATAGGCCTTTATGACGATTATCTGAAGGTCACCAAACAGTCGCATCTCGGATTTTCCGGCAAGGCGCGACTGGCAATCGAAGTCCTGATTGCCGCCATCGCCGCATTTGTCATCATGCGCAACGGCCAGGGGCCGCTCGCGACGTCTCTCACCTTTCCCTTCTTCAAGGACCTGCTGATCAATCTCAGCTGGTTCTTCATTCCCTTTGCCTGCGTCGTTATCGTGGGGGCCGGCAACGCGGTCAATCTCACCGACGGCCTCGACGGCCTCGCCATTGTCCCGATCATGATCGCTGCGGCTTCCTTCGGCGTCATCGCCTATCTCTCGGGCAACGCGGTGTTTGCCGAATATCTGCAGATTCATTTCGTGCCCGGCACCGGCGAACTGGCAGTCATCCTCGGCGCTGTCATCGGCGCGGGACTAGGCTTCCTTTGGTTCAATGCGCCGCCGGCGGCGATCTTCATGGGCGACACCGGGTCGCTCGCCATGGGCGGCCTGATCGGCACGATTGCGGTGGCGGTGAAGCACGAGATCGTGCTGGCGATCATTGGCGGCCTGTTTGTCATGGAGGCCCTGTCGGTGATCATCCAGGTCGGTTTTTTCAAGATGACCGGCAGGCGGGTCTTCCTGATGGCGCCGATCCATCACCATTTCGAGAAGCTTGGCTGGACCGAAAGCCAGGTGGTGATCCGGTTCTGGATCATCTCCGTGATCCTGGCGCTTATCGGGCTGTCGAGCCTCAAGCTGAGATAGAAAGCGATGATTCCGGCCACATCCTTCAGCGGCAAGCGTGTCGCCATCTTCGGTCTTGGCGGATCGGGGATCGCAACGGCGCGGGCGTTGATAGAGGGCGGCGCCGATGTACTGGCCTGGGATGATAATCCGGAAAGCGTCGCGCGGGCCGATGGCGAAGGCATTGCAACGGGCAATCTTCGGGCAGCGCGATGGGAGGATTTTTCCTCCTTTGTGCTGTCGCCAGGGGTTCCGCTTACGCATCCCAAGCCGCACTGGAGCGTCGAACTGGGGCGCGGCGCCGGCGTGGAGATCATCGGCGACATAGAATTGTTCGGCCGTGAGCGCAGCCTGCAGGCGGCTGACGCTCCCTTCATCGCCATCACCGGCACCAACGGCAAATCGACGACAACGGCGCTCGCCTCGCATATTCTCAAGTCCGCGGGCCGCGATACGCAGATGGGCGGCAATATCGGCCGCGCGGTGATGACGCTCGATCCGCCGAAAGGCGACCGCTACTATGTGGTGGAGTGCTCGTCCTACCAGATCGACCTTGCGCCGTCGCTGGCGCCGACTGCCGGCATCCTGCTCAACCTGACGCCCGACCATCTCGACCGCCATGGCACGATGCAGCATTACGCCGCCATAAAGGAGCGGCTGGTGGCAGGCAGCCAGACCGCCATCATCGGCGTCGACGACATCTACTGCGCGCAAATCGCCGACAGGCTGGAGCGCGCCGGCAAGAAGGTCATTCGCGTTTCGAAGCGGCTCCCGCTGACCGACGGATTCTTCGCGGATGGCACCAATCTGATGGAGGCGGTTGACGGGCGGTACATTCGCATCGGCTTCCTGGAGGGCATCGGATCGTTGCGCGGCCAGCACAATGCGCAGAACGCGCTTGCCGCCGCTGCCGCCTGTCTGGCGGTCGGGCTCGACCTCGGCGAAATCCAGTCCGGTCTTGAAAGCTTTCCCGGGCTTGCCCATCGCATGGAGCAGGTCGGCAGAAAGGACAATGTGCTGTTCGTCAACGACTCGAAAGCCACAAATGCCGATGCCGCCGCGCCTGCCCTGTCCAGCTTTCAACGGATTTACTGGATCGTCGGCGGGCTCGCCAAGGAGGGCGGCATCGAGCCGTTGAGGAGCTACTTTCCGCGCATCGCCAGGGCCTATCTGATCGGCGAGGCGGCGCCGGCCTTTTCGGCGACGCTGGGCGAGGCCGTGCCCTATGAAATCGCCGGGACGCTGGCCTCGGCTGTCGAGCACGCGGCGCATGACGCGGCCCGCGACCCGAGCGGCGAGGCGGTGGTGCTGTTGTCGCCGGCCTGCGCAAGTTTCGACCAGTTCAAGAATTTCGAAGTTCGCGGCGAAGCCTTCAGGCAAGCCGTGCATGCTATCGAGGGCGTATCGCCCATAGGAGGACCCAAGCCATGATGAGTCGCCTCGATCGAAGCCCCGTCGCCAACTGGTGGTGGACGGTGGATCGCTGGTTTCTCGCCGCGTTCCTGCTGCTCATGGGGCTCGGGATAGTCCTGTCCTTCGCAGCCAGCCCGGCGGTGGCCGAGCGCATCGGCCTGGACAGCTTCCATTTCGCCAAGCGGCAGATCCTCTACATGATTCCGGCGCTCATCGCGATGATCTCGGTCTCGTTTCTCGACGCCCGCCAGATCCGGCGGCTTTCGCTGATCATGCTTGGCGCCATGCTGGTGATGATGGTCGCGGTGCTGTTTATCGGGGTCGAGGTCAAGGGCGCCCATCGCTGGCTCTCCATCGCCGGCGTCTCGATCCAGCCCTCGGAGTTCCTGAAGCCGGCTTTCGTGATCCTGTGCGCTTGGCTGTTTGCCGAACATAGAAGGCAGCCGGAAATTCCGGGCAATCTGTTCGCCATGCTGCTTTTGGCGGTTGTCGTGTCGCTGCTGGTGGCGCAGCCCGACCTCGGCCAGACCATCCTGGTTGTGGGAACCTGGGGTGTGATGTTCTTCATGGCCGGCATGCCGTGGCTGTGGATTCTGGTGATTGGCGGGCTTGGCGCCACGGGCGCGGTCGGCGCCTACACTGTCTTTCCGCATGTCGCGGGACGCATCGACCGCTTCCTGACCGGCGAGGGCGACACGTTTCAGGTCGACATGGGCCGCGAAGCGATGGTCAACGGCGACTGGCTGGGCCTTGGCCCGGGCGAGGGCGTCATCAAGAAGATCATTCCCGACGCGCATGCCGATTTCGTTTTCTCGGTCGCGGGCGAGGAGTTCGGCATATTGCTGTGCATCGCCATCATGCTGATCTTTGCCTTCATCGTGTTGCGCGGCCTGAATGCCGCGCTCAAGGAGCAGGATGACTTTACCCGTTTTGCGGTCGCCGGGCTGGTGGTCGTCTTCGGCTTCCAGTCGGTGATCAACATGGGCGTCAACCTGCAGCTCATGCCGGCCAAGGGCATGACCCTGCCCTTCATCTCCTATGGCGGCTCATCGCTCATCGCCATCGCCATTTCGATGGGCATGGTGCTGGCGCTGACCCGCAAGCGGCCGGAAAAGCGCAAGTCCCTTGGTTTCACGCCAATGCCGCGTCGCGCCCAGCCGGCGGAATAGCGGCAGGAAATGACGAAGGGCACAATCCTTCTTGCTGCCGGCGGCACGGGCGGGCATCTTTTTCCGGCCGAGGCGCTGGCACATGAAATGGCAGCGCGCGGCTGGCGGGTGGACCTCGCCACGGACGATCGCGCAGAACGTTATGCCGGGCATTTTCCAGCGCAGGAAGTGCATCCCATCGCCTCGGCGACAATCGGCTCGCGAAATCCTGTCGCACTGATAGGGGCGTTCTGGGAAATCTGGCGTGGGGTCCGGCAGGCGTCGGATGTGATCCGCAGGATCAAGCCTGACATTGTGGTGGGCTTCGGCGGTTATCCCACGCTGCCGCCGCTCTATGCGGCCGGCCGGCGCAAGGTCCCCGCCATCGTGCATGAGCAGAATGCAGTGATGGGACGGGCCAACAGGGCGCTCGCCGCGCGGGCCGCGGCTATCGCTGGCGGATTTCTCGATGCCACTTCCGGAAAATATGCCGACAAGATCGTCATCACGGGCAATCCCGTGCGTCCAGCCGTTCTGGAGGCCGCCGAGATGCCTTACCAGCCTTCCCGATCCGGCGAACCGTTCCGGCTTCTGGTGTTTGGCGGCAGCCAGGGCGCACAGTTCTTTTCCGATGCAGTGCCGGTCGCCATCGCCGCGTTGCCCGAGGCGCAGCGCGCCAGGCTGCAGGTGACGCAACAGGCGCGCGCCGACGACGTCGCCCGGGTCAAGGCCGCCTATGCCGGCCTTGGCATGACGGTCGAGGTGCTGCCCTTCTTCAACGATATGGCCGCACGCATGGCCGCCGCCCATTTCGTCATTTCGCGCTCCGGCGCCTCCACTGTTTCGGAGATCGCGGTGATTGGCCGGCCGGCGCTGCTGGTGCCCTATCCGTTTGCGCTCGACCATGACCAGGCAGCCAATGCGGCCGCGCTTGCCGGGGCCGGGGGCGCCGAGGTGCATGCCCAGTCGACGCTGTCGACGCAACGACTCACCGCCGTGATCGGCGACGCCATCGCCAGTCCGGATCGGCTTGAAATGGTCGCTGCGGCAGCGAAATCAGCGGGAAAACCCGACGCCGCCCGGTTGCTCGCCGATCTGGCAGAGGCTATTGCGTCCGGTCAGTCGGTTGGCGACTACAAGGGAACGAAGCGCATATGAAGATGCCGGAGACCATAGGCCTGGTGCATTTCATCGGCATTGGCGGCATCGGCATGAGCGGCATCGCCGAAGTGTTGCACAATCTCGGCTACCGGGTGCAAGGCTCCGATCAGGCCGAGAGCGCCAATGTCCAGCGGTTGCGCGACAAGGGGATCGAGTGCTTTGTCGGCCATCGCGAGGAAAATCTCGGCGATGCCGAAGTGGTCGTCGTCTCGACCGCCATCAAGAAATCCAATCCGGAACTGAAAGCGGCGCGGCTTAGACTGCTGCCCATCGTGCGCCGTGCCGAGATGCTGGCCGAACTGATGCGCTTCCGCCAGGCCGTCGCCATTGGCGGCACGCATGGCAAGACCACGACAACGTCGATGGTGGCGACGCTGCTCGACGCCGGCGGGCTCGATCCGACCGTCATCAATGGCGGCATCATCAATGCCTACGGCACCAATGCGCGCATGGGCGCGGGTGAGTGGATGGTCGTCGAAGCCGACGAAAGCGACGGCACCTTCCTGAGGCTGCCTGCCGAAATCGCCGTCGTCACCAACATCGACCCTGAACACCTCGACCACTACGGATCGTTCGACAAGGTTCGCGAAGCTTTCCGCCAATTCGTTGAAAACGTACCCTTCTACGGCTTTGGCGTCATGTGCACCGATCATCCGGAAGTGCAGGCGATGGTGGCCCGCATCGAAGACCGGCGCATCATCACCTATGGCGAGAACGCACAGGCCGACGTGCGCTTCCAGAACCATGTGATGGAAGGCGCGATTTCGCTTTTCGACGTGGTCATCCGCCGGCGCAAGGCGGACTCCGAACTCGAAATCAGGAATCTGCGCCTGCCAATGCCCGGCCGGCACAATGTCTCGAACGCGACCGCCGCGATCGCTGTGGCGCATGAACTTGGCATTTCGGCCGACGACATCCGAAAGGGTTTGCTCTCATTCGGTGGCGTAAAGCGGCGATTCACGCATACCGGCTCCTGGAGCGGGGTCGAGATTTTCGACGATTACGGCCACCACCCGGTCGAGATCAAGGCCGTGTTGAACGCCGCCAGGGACTCAACCAAGGGCCGGGTCATCGCCATCGCCCAACCGCACCGCTATACACGGCTGCGCGACCTGTTCGACGACTTCTCCGCCTGCTTCAATGCCGCCGACACGGTCATCGTGGCTCCGGTCTATCCGGCAGGCGAGGATCCGATCGACGGGGTCAATTCCGAAAAGCTGGCGCAGCGCATCAGGGCGGGCGGACACCGCGACGCGCGCTACCTCGCCGAGCCGTCGCAGATCGCGCCGCTGGTGCGCGCATTGGCCACGAGCGGCGATTTCGTCGTGTTTCTGGGTGCG
>JBKJRE010000465.1:0-3185 GCA_046594775.1 Rhizobiaceae bacterium
GAATTGCGCCACGAGGGGTGCGGTAGCGGCAGCACGCGCGGAAGCTTCTGCGACGCCCATATGTCGCGCCAGTTCATCGCCGTGTCGGTCAGCGAGGCCCGGCGCCTGTCGCCCAGATGCCAGGCTTGCGCGTAAATGCCGATCACCAGCACCATTTCGACCTGCGGCATCAGCGCCATCAGCGGCGCGCGCCAGGCCGGCGCGCATTCGCGGCGCGGCGGCAGGTCGCCACCCTTGGCGTCCTGCCCCGGAAAGCAGAAGCCCATCGGCAGAATGGCCACTTGGTCGGGATCATAGAACGTTTCGTCGCTGACACCCATCCAGGCGCGCAGCCGGTCGCCTGAGGCGTCGGTGAAAGGCACGCCGCTCAGATGGACCCTTGTGCCGGGGGCTTGCCCTGCAATCAGCACGCGCGCCTCGCTCGACGCCACGAAGACCGGGCGCGGCTCGTGGGGCAACGGTCGCCCGACCGGGTTGTCCACGCAGATGCGGCACGCCTGGACTCGCGCGGCGAGCCCGGCAAGGGTTTCGGCCACGATCAGGCCGCAGCACTCGGCCGTGACGCCAGCGCCGCGTGCCAGCGAACGACGTTGGAATACTCCGGCGGAACGGCGATCCGCGCCGGCTTCATGAAATCCATCGCCACAAGGCCGGTAATGTCGGCGATCGAATAGTCTCCCGCGATGAATTCGCGTTTCTCCAGCTCATCGTCGAGCAGTCCCAGGAATTCGATTGCCTTGGGCTTGTTGGCCTCGCCCCAGTCGGCGATCTGCGGGATCTCCCACTCCTTCATTGCCGGATGGATGTGCCTGAACGCCTGGGCGACCGGAAACAGCAGATTGAGTTCCAGGCGTCTCTGCCACATTTCCACCTGCGCCCTGCCAACCGCGCCGCGTCCGAACAGCGCCGGTTCGGGCTGGATTTCCTCGAAATAGCGGCAGATCGCCACCGATTCAGACAGCACCGTGCCGTCGTCGAGTTCCAGCACCGGCAGCCGCCGCAGCGGATTGCGCGCGGCAATGTCGTCGCTTCGATGCTCCATTGCGCCCATGTTGACCGGCACGACGGGAACCGCGATGCCTTTCTCGGCGAGAAAGATCCGCACCCGGCGCGGATTGGGCGCCCTGCCCCCGTCAAAAAGCTTCATGCGATCCTCCCTCTTTCAAAGCCCGGATATAGGTCGCGCTGGCTCGAACCGAAGTATCCGGCGCAACCAGTTGTAAATCCTGGCAAGCGCCGCATGCTCGCTTTCGGCCATGCCGCCGTGCTGCGCCCGCCAGTCGCGCGGTCTGTCGAAAGACCCCGCCCACAGCCCGGCGCCTGCTGTCCGCGCTGCCCGTTCCTCGGCCTCGAAACCGCCATAGGCAACCGCCCAACCGGCTTTGACCAGTTCGCGGTTAAGTTCGGCTTCTCCGGCGCGGCAGGATGCCAGAAGCCGCCCGTAACGGTCACGCTCCCAGCCGCTGCAGGTGACGGGACGCTTCCCGATCATGGCGACAAGCGCGTCCCTCGCCCGGCGGCCGCAGGCATAGTCCAGGCCATCCATCCGGCAGATCTGGCTGAATTCCGGCGCATCGATGCCGCGCAGCCGGATAATCTCGGAACCCATTTCGATCGAATCGCCGTCGGTGACGCGCGTTATTCCTTCGACATCGCGTTTTTCGACCCTGTCGAGCCGGGCCGCCACGACGATCAACACCCCGAGGATCGCGGCTGCCAGGACCAGATCCGCCAATCGTCTAGACCGGCTTCGCGGCTGGGTGGGCCCCATGGCGCGCCGGCGTGCGGAAAGCCGCCTTCTGCTCATATGGCAAACAGTCTCTTAATCATTCCGCCGTAGCCTGCGAGCCTGGTTTCAGTCGCTCGCGTAAGTTGAAGTTTCATGCCGTTGCTACGCTCGAACACGGCGGACAAGATCATTGTGGACCGCAGGAAACCGCATCGCAACAGCGATGTGGCGCGTGCCGTGCGCAAGACACGCGACCGTCTAGCCCAGCAGCCCGGAAGCCTCAATTTCGACCGCGAACTTCTGAAGCAGCACGCCGGGGCCATGATTGGCAGCGCCGCCGCAATGCCTATGCTGATGCTTGCCATCGCCGCCGGCGGCTTCGCGGCGGGCATGGGCCGCGAAATCATCATCTGGGCGGTTCTGACGCTGGCCGGCTATACGATACTCGCCATTTTTGCCCGGCGGATCGACCGCACCGACTCCCCCTTCGACGTCCGCAAGTCCCGGCGCAACTTCATCCTCACCCATTTCATCAGCGGTCTTGGCTGGGGCTATTTCGCCTGGCTGGGCTGCGATCCCTGTCAGATCGAGCAATTCCCGGTCGTCAAGGCGGTCGTCCTCCTGCTGGCCATCGCGGCGACGGCGCTTGTCGCCTCGTCGCTGCGCGGGGCTCTGGCAGCGACGTTCGTCGTCCCTGTGGCAGTCTTTGCGGCGTTCGCCTCCAACCTCCGCAGCCCGGTCGAATTGCTGATGATGGGGCTGCTGATCGGCTCCCTGCCCTTCTTTGCCTATGTCGCCAGCCTGATGAACCGGTCATCGCTGATGCTTTTATCCTTTCGCTCGGAGAAGGACGCGCTGATCGCGGAACTGGAGACCGCGAAATCCATGTCGGATGAGGCCAGGCGGCGCGCCGAAGAGGCCAATCTCGCCAAATCGCGCTTCCTCGCCACCATGAGTCACGAGCTGCGCACGCCGCTCAACGCCATCCTCGGATTTTCCGAAGTCATGGGCAAGGAAGTCCTCGGCCCGATGGAGAACGCCACCTATCTCGACTATGCGAACGACATCCACGAATCCGGCCGTCACCTGCTCGACCTGATCAACGAGATCCTCGACCTGTCGCGCATCGAGGCTGGCCGCTACAAGCTCAAGGAAGAGCCCCTGTCCCTGGTCGGCATTGTCGAGGAATGCTGCCACCTCATGGAAATGAAGGCCCGCAACAAGCACATCCGCATCGTCCAGCAGTTTGAATCGGCGCTGCCGCGTCTTGTCGCCGACGAGCGCGCGGTTCGCCAGATCACGCTCAACCTGCTCTCCAATGCGGTCAAGTTCGCCACGGGCGGCAGCGAGGTCGTGGTGCGCGCCGGCTGGACCGCCGGGGGCGGACAGTACATTTCGGTCAAGGACAGCGGCCCCGGCATCCCGGCGGACGAAATCCCGATCGTGCTCTCCGCCT
>JBKJRE010000037.1:0-6920 GCA_046594775.1 Rhizobiaceae bacterium
GCCGCCTTCCGCGGACATCGACCGTCCAACGAAGGCAATGTCGGCAAGGCGCAGATACAGGCCCATCTCCCCGATCGTATCGCCCAAGAGAATATCGGTGTCCGTGCGCACCCGCTCGCCGGAACTGCGCAGCACGACCTTCAACCCCATCGCTGCGAACTCTACGGCCAGGGCCAGTGCGCGGTCCGGGTGGCGTGGCACGATGACGGTAAGCAGGCCCATGTGGTGCGGACGCAGCATGGCATGAACCTCGGCAGCCATGGACTCTTCGCCCTCATGCGTTGAAATGGCCGCCCAGGTTGGCCGAAGCCCTGTCTGGCGGCGCAGCGCCAGAAGGTCACGATCATCGACAGGAGGAGGATTGGTGTCGACCTTCAGGTTGCCCGATACTGTGACGGGCCTTGCGCCAAGCGCCACGAAGCGCTCCGCGTCGGTCTCGGACTGCGCCACCACATGCGCCATGTTCTCGAAAAGCGCTTCCGACAGATTCGGCCATCTGCGCCACCAGTTGAAAGAATTATCGGACAGCCGGCCATTCACCAGGATCTGCGGCACACGACGAATTCCCAGTTCCAGAATGGTCATGGGCCAGATTTCGGACTCGGCGATAATTGCCAGGTCGGGCTGCCAGTGGTTGAGGAAACGCGTGATCGCCGGCTTAAGGTCGAGCGGCACGAATTGATGTATCACGCGATCGCCCAGGCGATCATCGGCCACCTGGGCGGACGTTACGGTGCCCGTCGTCAGCACCACGTTGACGCCGAAATCCAGAATGCTGTCGATCAGGGGAATAATCGCCACGGTTTCGCCGACGCTGGCGGCATGCGCCCAGATCACCGGCCCGTCAGGCCTCACCCGGCCTGCCAGCCCGGAGCGCTCGCGACGCCGGTTGCGGTCTTCCTTCCCCTTCGTCGACCGCCATACCACGTAAGGTCCGACCAGGGGAAAGGCCGCCGAGCCGGCGAAGCGGTAAGCCGACAGCACCATGCGCGCCCATTTTTCACTCATCGCGGACCGTCGACAAGGGCGTATGCCTGTTCCGTCACAAGATTCAGCGCCGCCGTCAATTCCTGGCGCTTGCGCTCCATCTCTGCGTCGTCGGCGTCCCGGCCGACATGAATCATCGGGCTAACCAATACCGCGCGGCGTCCGATCGGCAGGCTGATCGTGGTCTTGTCCCACGTGTTATCGAGCACTTTGCGTCGGCTGGTGGCAATCGCGCCGCCAATGATGGGACGGCCCGAAAGCCGGGCGAGAAGGATGATGCCCATCCCTGCGTCACGCGGTTTTCCATGGGGGATATCTGCGATCATGGCGACGTTGTTACCAAGCTCAAGCGCCTTTTTCAGGGCAATCAGCGCGCGGGCCCCGCCTTTGTCGCGATGCTTCCCGCCCTCTCTGCCGCCAGACCCCCTGACAGCCTTGATGCCAAACTTTTCGACGACCTGTGCGTTTATCTCGGCGTCGGCGCTGCGCGACACCATGGCGACCAGCCCGCGATCGCTGGGATAGAGCGCTGGAGCGAGAAGATGCTGGCCGTGCCAGAGCGCGATGATCACAGGTTCGAGTTCCTCGTGATCGCCGGTCAGCTTCACGGACCCCTGCACTGGCGGGTTGGTGATTTTCACAAGGCGTATCCACTGCGCGAAGAATGAGGTCAGAATCCCCTTCGCTACGCGCGACTGCGCCAATGGCTCCCGGATCCGCGTCCAAAGGTTTTTTGGACGTTTCCTTTTTCTTTTGGACACGACTTTGAGCGCCGCCTGCGCCGAGGCACTTTCATTCATCAGTTCTGTCCGGAAGCCTTTTCGTCAGGCTCCAGAAGCCGATGCAAATGGACGACGAAGTAGCGCATGTGGGCATTGTCGACGCTGGCCTGCGCCTTGGCTTTCCAGGCGCGCTTGGCGCTTGTGTAATCAGGATAGATGCCAACGATGTCGAGCGCATCGAGGTCGCGGAATTCCGTGCCGCCCAGTGCCTTCAACTCGCCGCCAAAGACCAGATGCAACAGCTGCTTTTTTCCGTCTTCTTCGGCCATTGTGGTTCCCAATGTTTCGTATGCTGCCGACTGTCTAGTCGAAATCGTGTCCGTTTCAAACCAATTCGAGCAACGCCCAGCCGTAGCGCCGGGATATGACGTCAGCCATGGCTGCGAGCAATTCGCCGCTGCCTGCCACCAATGCGCCGTGGCGAATCTCCTGGCCGGCAAAGGTCGGTCTCAGGGCCTGCTGGTCCAGCAGGCTTCCGCCGGCTTGAGTGAGGATCAAATCGGCAGCGGCGAGATCCCAGTCATGCGAATTCGGTTTCACAAAGCTCGCATCGAGCGAGCCATCGGCCACCATGGCGATCCGGTAGGCGAGTGACGGGATGTGACTGCCGCGTATTGCCCGATCGCGCCACGCTACCGGCAAGGAATCGAAAAACTCCTTCGGACCGCCAATTTCCGGGTGCTGCGCGCTTTCACCGAGCCTCAGACGTACGCCGTTCTTGAACGAACCGGCCCCCAATTGCGCATGGAAGGTCTCGCTGCTGGCTGGGCACTCGAGAACCCCGGCAATCGAATGTCCCTGTTCCACGACGGCAATCGAAACACACCACCGTTCTCTGCCGGCCAGAAAGCCCCGTGTCCCGTCAATCGGATCAACGACAAAGGTCCGGCGCGCCCTTAGGCGGTCTGCGTTGTCGGCCGTCTCCTCCGACAGCCATCCATAGTCGGGCCTTGCCGCAAGCAGCGTGTCGCGCAAAAAGGCATCGACCGCGTAGTCGGCTTCGCTGACCGGAGATGCACCGCCTTTCATCCAGACTTCCGGGTCGTTCTTGAAATAGCGCAGCGCGATCTGGCCGGCCTCGCGGCCGACCTCGATCAACAGGGCCAGATCCGCGGAAAAGTCGGCGTCGCGGACTTCGTCAGTCGCCGGCAAGGGTCATCCCTTCGATCAGCAGGGTCGGGCTTGCCGTTGCGTAGTTGCCGTCGAGGTCATCTGCCGGAAGCATTCTGAGGAACATGTCCCTGAGATTGGAGGCTATCGTGACTTCTGAAACAGGATAGGCGAGTTCACCGTTCTCGATCCAGAACCCAGAGGCGCCCCGGCTGTACTCGCCTGTCACCATGTCGACGCCCTGGCCGAAGACTTCCGTGACATAAAATCCGGACTTCAGCGATCCGATCAGTTCCTGCGGCGGCGGGTCTCCGGCCTCGATGGCGAAATTGGTGGAGGTTGGAGATACTGAGGTGCCGGAACGGGCGCCGCGTCCATTGGTCTCAAGACCAAGCTCGCGCGCCACCGAACTGGAAAGCAGCCAGTGCCTCAACACGCCGTCCTCGACCATGAGAAGCTTCTGGCCCGGCACGCCTTCGCCGTCGAAGGGGCGCGATGCCTGGCCGCGTACCCGCAGCGGCTCGTCGGTCACGGTGATGCCTGATGAGGCAATCTGCTTGTCCATCATATCGCGCAAGAAACTTGTCTTTCGGGCAACCGATGCGCCATTGATGGCGCCGGCAAGGTGGCCGGCCACGCCGCGGGCAACGCGCGGATCGAACACCACGTCGACGGGACCCGTCTTTGCCTTGCGGGCATTAAGGCGCCTGACCGCGCGCTCGCCGGCGCTGCGGCCGATCTTTTCGGCTGTTTCAAGATTTGCATAGTGCTGTCTTGAAGAATAGTCGTAGTCGCGTTCCATCGAGGTGCCCGTGCCGGCAATCACGCTCGCCGAGCGGCCAAAGCGGGTCCCCAGATAGTGGCCCACAAAGCCATGCGAGGTGGCCAGAACCATGCCGCCGAGCCCGGCGCTGGCGCTGCTGCCTCCGGAGTTGGTGACGCCGGCGACGGCGAGCGCGGCTTCCTCTGCGGTGAGCGCGCTTTCGCGCAGTTGATCGGCGCTCACCTGCGTCGGGTCATAGAGGTCGAGGTCTTGCACCTCGGTCGCCAGCAGGTCCGGGTTAGCCAGTCCCTGATAGGGATCCTCCGGCGAAACCTTCGCCATGGCGACAGCGCGCTCCGCCAGTTGATGAGGGTCCGAAGATGCCGTGGCCGACACGCTGGCGACCCGCTTGCCGACGAACACACGCAGCGAGACGTCATCGCCTTCGGATGCTTCCGTGCTCTCGACCTTGCCAAGGCGCACCGAAACGCTGGTCGAACGCCCTCTGACCGCAACCGCATCGGCCGCATCGGCGCCGGCCTTCCTGGCAGCCTCCACCAGAGCTGCGACCCGGTCGGTCAATTGTGCGGCGTCTGGTCCAGGCTTCATCGATTCATCCTGATTGTCTGGCGTGATAGGGAGTTTGTCTGTGCCACCATCTATTGTTCGGGTTCGGCTTGTGCAATGGCTACAGGCCTCTGATAAGCACATGATCCCGGACATTCAGACGACTGTTTCGACATCGAGCACCGCGGTCTCACTCGGAAAATTCGCACATGACCCCTTTTCATCTCGCTTTCCCCGTCCGCGATCTCGACCAGACCAGACGGTTCTATCGGGACACGCTCGGCTGTCAGATGGGACGCTCTTCGGAGAGCTGGGTGGACTTCAGCCTTTTCGGTCACCAGATGTCGGCGCATTTGCGGCAAGAGGCAGCCGCTTCCTCAAATGCCGGGTCTGTCGATGGCGTCAGCGTACCAATCCCGCATTTCGGCGTTGTTCTTTTAATGGATGACTGGAAGGCGCTGGCCGCAAGACTGGAGAATCGGGACGATATAGACTGGGCCGAGCGCCCTATGATCCGCTTCAAGGGAGAACCCGGCGAACAGGCAACGCTGTTCATCCGCGACCCGTCCGGCAATGCGCTGGAATTCAAGGGCTTCGCTTCGCTCGATCAGGTTTTCGCGCACTAGGGTCAGGACCGCTCGCAATCAGACGGCTGCGGCCCTGGTGCGCAACACGGCATCGACGGCCCGCTTCGCTTCTTCCTTGATGGGCGCTGTCTGCTCCAGCAGCGCATCGATCTTTAGAAAGTCGAGCGCCCTGAAGCTGGAGACCGGTGGGCGCAGCAGTATGTCGGGCTGGGCAAGCTTCAATTTCGCGGCGGTGATCGCCTGCATCATCAGCTGGGTTGCGCCAATCATCAAATCGATCGAATTCGGCCTGTTGTGGCCAGTATCCACGGGGGCGCCCACGACGTCGATTCCGATGACAATGTCGGCCTTGTCGTGAAGCAGATCGAATGGGACCGGATTGTAGATGCCACCGTCTATCAGCAACCGGCCGTCGCGCATCACCGGTCTGAACACTGCGGGGATTGCGGCTGAAGCGGCAACGGCCGACTTCAGGTCGCCTTCGTTGATAACGGTAAGGTGATGGCCGTAATAGTCGGTGGCCGTTACCTGAAGCGGGATGCCGAGCGCGTCGAAAGTCTCTGGAATTTGATGCGGCAGGAACGCATCCAGGATGCGCTCGACGTTAAATTGGCTGAAGCGCAGTCCGCCTGCGAAGGCCTCCGCCATTGTTCCTGGTCTGGCGCTCCACATGCGCCCGGCAACCTCTGTTCGACGCGAAAGAACGGAGCGGGCAAATTCGTGAATGTCTTTTCCCGACATCCCGGCGGCAACACCGGCGCCCATAATCGCCCCGATCGACGATCCGGCGATCGCCACCGGCTTCACGCCGAGCTCGTCGAGCGCCTCGATAACGTGAATGTGGGCGAGACCGCGCGCGCCGCCGCCGCCAAAGGCAACGGCAAAACTCGGATCGCCGGATTTCATCCCTTGCCTCCGTCAGCGAAAGGCGGACCGACAACCAGAATGGCCGGCTCCTTTGTCAGCAACTTTCGCGCGGCGGCTTTCACATCGTCCAGCGTTACCGCCTCGATAAGGGCCGCGCGACGCTGCACGTAGTCGATGCCAAGCCTGTCCATCTGAAGGGACAGCAGGGTGCTTGCTATGGCGCTTGACGAGTCGAGCGCGTTCAGCGCGTAGGAGCCGATGATATATTTCTTGGCGGCGGCCAGTTCTTCGGCAGTGGGGCCTTCCTCCGCCATTTCCCGCACCACATCGCGGATGACCCTGAGCGTTTCGGCGGCGCGGTCGGAACGGGTCGCCGTCTGGATCACCAGACCAGACGCATGTTCATGCGTCACGAGCGAAGACGTCGCGCCATAGGCAAGGCCGCGTTTTTCCCGCACCTGATCAAACAGCCGCGAGGTGAAGGTGCCACCGCCCAATATGTGGTTCATCAGATATGCGGCAAAGAAGTCGGGCGCATCCCGCGCCACGCCCGGATAGGCCAGTTGCAGCGATGTTTGCGGCAGCGCATAGTCGACCCTGACCTCCTGGCCGAGCTTCCAATCGACATCCTTGACCGGTTTCAGGGAAGGCTTCTCCGGCAGGGCGCCGAACAGCCGGTCAAGTTGGCGCTTTACCGTGTCTGGATCGATGGCGCCGACAATCGAAACCAGCAGCTTGTCGCGGGCAAAAACCGCCTTGTGATAAGCCTGCAGGTCGTCTGCGGTAATCGATGCGAGCGACTTTTCTGTGCCTTCGTCGGGCCGTGCATAGGGATGGTCTCCATAAAGCGCCTCGGTCCACTTTGTTTGCGCCGCTGTCTCGGGGTCGCGCGCGTTGGCGACAATCCCGGAAACCATCTGCGCACGAATCCGATCTATAGGCGCCGCGTCGAAACGGGGCTGGACGATCGCCATCCGCAGCAGGTCAAAGGCCTCGTCGCTGTTTTCGGCGAGCATCCGCATCGAACCCGAAATGGTATCGCGCCCGGCCTGAAAGCGCATTTCGGCGCCGGCATCGTCCAATCTGGACTGGAACGCCTCGCTGTCCAACTCGCCTGCACCCTCGTCGAACAGGCCGGTCATGAGGTCCGCAAGGCCTTCCTTGCCCACCGGGTCCTGTGTGCTGCCGCCTTCAAATGAAAAATTGATCGAGATGATCGGCACTGAATAGTCTTCGACCAGCCAGGCTGTAATGCCT
>JBKJRE010000210.1:0-2640 GCA_046594775.1 Rhizobiaceae bacterium
CTCGCCGGTAAACTCCTGCCAGCGCATTACCGCGACATCGAACTCGATCCCGCCTATGTCGATGTCGCGGTAATGCGCTGGCAGGAGTTTACCGGCGAGGCGGCAGTGCTGGAAGGCGACGGCCGCAGCTTTGCCGAGGTGAAGGCCGAGCGGCAGGACCCGAATGAGGTCCGGACATGACGTCGTCCCACAGCCAATCGCGATCAGCATCTCTGGCCGAGGCGATCGTCAACGCCGTGGTCGGCTTCATCCTCGCGCTGATTGCCCAGCAGGCCATATTCCCGGTGTTTGGCATCGCCACGACGCTGTTCCAGGACGGCGCGATCGCGGCGTTGTTCACCGGCGCCTCGCTCATCCGCAGCTATGCGCTGCGCCGGCTCTTCCTGCACATCGACGCCTGCCGCCTTTGCGAACAGGAACTCCGCCAAACAAGCCTGCAGCGGCGCCTCACCACCACAGGCAAACCCTCCCGGGAGATCACATCATGAACCGCACCGAACTCGCCGCCGTCTGGCCACCCTCCGCCGCCGCCTGTGCTGCCGCAGGGCATGAGCGTATGCGGCCCCTTGCGGCTATCCGTGCCAAATGTCTGGATTGTACCTGCTACCAGATCCAGGAGGTCAAGCTGTGCGAGGCGTTGAACTGCCCGCTCTGGCCGTTCCGCGCCGGACACCATCCTTACAAGAAATCTCCATCAAAAGGCGGGGTTCCACGCGAGCGCAGCGCGACGGGCACCTGGATCGCCTCCGGCACGTTGCAGCAAGAACAACCATCAATTGTCGGTGATATTCCGGAAAGCGAGGCATCTCGCACCGAAGCCTCCGTGGTGGAGGACTGACGCCCATGGCCCGCCCGTCTCATAAGCCCGACAACGTCCACCGCCGCCAGGTCGAGGCCATGGCCGGCTATGGCATTCCCGAGGTAGACATCGCCAAGGTCATCGGGGTCGACGCCAAGACGCTTCGAAAGCATTATCGCGAGGAGCTGGACATCGCCCACGTGAAGGCGAACTCGGCCGTCGCCCAAAGCCTGTTCAAAAAGGCCACCGGCGACGGCCCGCAGTCGGTCACGGCCGCGATCTTCTGGCTGAAGACAAGAGCGCGATGGAAGGAGACCCTGGTCAGCGAGGTCACGCATGATATCGCCGATCCGATCACCGCCATGATGGGGCGGATCGCGCAACAAGGCCGGCGCGTCCATGATCCGGATTGAGCAGGACCAGTTCCTCGATCCGCGATGGCGGCTGTCCAACCTCTACACGATCACCGACAAGTCCGGTCAGCGGGTTCCCTTCTGCCCAAACACCGCCCAGCTTGCGCTGCTCGACGATCTGCATTCGGCAAACATCATCCTCAAGGCCCGGCAGCTCGGGTTCACGACGCTGTGCTGCCTGGTCTACCTCGATGCATGCATCTTCAATCCCAACACCCGGGCCGGCGTCATCGCCCACAAGCTGGACGATGCCAAGGTCATCTTCCGCGACAAGATCAAGTACCCCTACGACCAGCTCGATGAGGGCCTGAAGTCGGCCGCCCCGGCTCTGCAGGACAGCGCCGATACGCTGACCTTCGCCAACAACTCCTCGATCCGGGTCTCGACCTCTATGCGGTCGGGCACGCTGCAATATCTGCATGTCTCGGAATTCGGGAAGATCTGTGCGCAATACCCCGACAAGGCGCGCGAGATCGTCACCGGAGCATTGAACACTGTCGAGGCCGGCCAGTTCATCGTGATCGAGAGCACCGCGGAAGGACAGGAGGGCGCATTCTATCGCATGTGCCAGGAAGCGCGCGAGCATGCCGCGATGGGCAAGCCACTCTCGGCTCTCGACTGGAAGTTCCACTTCTTTGCCTGGTGGCAGGACCCTGCCTACAGGCTCGACACGGCGGTCGCCATCGGTGAGGAGCACAAGCGGTATTTCGAACGGCTTGAGAGCGAAGGCATTCATCTCACTGCCGCGCAGAAGGCGTGGTATGTGAAGAAGGATGGAACTCTGGGCGGCGACATGCGCCGGGAATATCCTTCCACTCCAGACGAAGCATTCGAACAGGCGCTGGAGGGAGCCTACTTCTCGCACCAGCTTGCGGCCGCAGCCAAGCAGGCTCGCATCGGCGGATTTCCGCTGGACGCGCGTGCGCCCGTCAACACCTTCTGGGATCTGGGGCGCAACGACCAGAACGTCATCTGGCTGCACCAGTGGGTTGGTGGCTTCAACCGCTTTGTCGGCTATTACGAAAACAGCGGCGAGTTCATCGGTCACTACGTCTCCTGGCTGAGAGAGTGGGCGCGCGAGCGCGATGTGACTTTTGGCGATCACTACGTCCCCCATGACGGCGACCGGGAGAGCCTGTGGCTCGAAAGCGGCACCATGGGCGTCATGGAGGGACTGGGCTTCCGCCCCCAGGTCGTCGAGCGTCCCAGGATCAAGGGCGAGGCGATTGCCTCGGCTCGCACGATCTTTGCGACCTGCCAGTTCGACGAGGCGGCCTGCGACATCGGCTTGAAGCGGCTGCGCCACTATCGCAAGGAATGGGATGAAGAGCGCGGCGTCTGGAAGGAGCGCCCACGCCACGACGACAGTTCGCATGCCGCGGATGCTTTCCTCACCTTCGCCTGCTCAGGCTATTGCCCGCCGGTGCC
>JBKJRE010000323.1:0-2597 GCA_046594775.1 Rhizobiaceae bacterium
GTCAAAGCCGGTGATGACGGCCCGATGGCCGGCGAGCACGATGCGGGTGTCGAAGGCGGCGAGGACGGCGACGGAGGCGCGGCCCAGCCCAAGGACGCAACCGAGCGCGACGTCAGCGGCTGGCGCAAGCTCAAGCTGGTCGAGATGGAGCAGGCTGCCGGTCTCGATGAGTGGACGCCGGACGCCGCAGCTGACGATGCGCAGCGAAGGGTTGAAGAGCCCGTCGAGGCGGCGACGGGCCGCGGCGAGGAGATCCCCTCCCCCGACGCGGAATCAGGCGACACAACGCCGTTGCTGAAGCCCGGCGCCGGCCTGTCGATCCTGGAAAAGCTGCCGGTGCCGGTGCTGGTGCATTCAGGCGACACGCTGCACTATGCCAATGACGAGTTCGCGGCGCTGACCGGCTATCGCTCGGTGGAGGAACTGGCCAGGGCTGGCGGCATCGGCGCGCTCTTCGCCGACAGCTACCAGGAAGACGACGTGCCGGAGAAGGTGGACCGGCAGATGCGTCTCAGAACCCGCGAGGGCGAGGAAATCCCCGTCGAGGCGTTTTTGCAGTCGGTGCCGTGGAACGGCGGCAGGGCGCTGCTTCTGGTGCTGTCGCGCGAGCGGGAAGGCGCGACCGGCCAGTCGCCGCTGATCGCCGAACTGGAGGCGCGCGTCGCCGAGATGCGCACCATCATAGACACGGCGACGGACGGCGTGGTGCTGATCTCGCCCGACGGGATGATCCGCTCGATCAGCCGGCCGGCCGAGGCGCTGTTCGGCTTCGACAGCGACGATGTGGCCGGCAAGCCATTTGCCTCGCTGTTTGCCATCGAAAGCCAGCGGGCGGCGCGCGACTATCTGGCGGGCCTGTCGGACAATGGCGTGGCGAGCGTGCTCAATGACGGACGCGAGGTGATCGGGCGGGAGGCGGAAGGACGCTTCATTCCGCTGTTCATGTCGATCGGCAAGCTGCCTGGCGACAGCGGCTATTGCGCGGTGGTGCGCGACATCACGCAGTGGAAGCGCGCCGAGGAAGAGCTGACGCAGGCGCGCTCGCTCGCCGAACGGGCCTCGTCGCAGAAGACCGACTTCCTGGCGCGGGTCAGCCATGAGATCCGTACGCCGCTGAACGCCATTATCGGCTTTTCCGAACTGATGATGGACGAGAAATTCGGCCCCGTCGCCAATGACCGCTACCGCGACTATCTGCGCGACATAAACCGTTCGGGCAATCACGTGCTCGACCTGGTGAACGACCTGCTCGACATCTCCAAGATCGAGGCCGGGCAACAGGAAATGGCCTATGAGGCGGTGTCGCTGAACGATACGCTGGCCGAGACGGTGGCCATGATGCAGCCGCAGGCCAACCGCGAAAGGGTGATCATCCGCTCGAGCTTCGCCTCCAAGCTGCCGGACGTGGTCGCCGATCTGCGCAGCGTGCGCCAGATCGCGCTGAACATCCTGTCCAACGCCGTGCGCTATACGCAGGCCGGCGGCCAGGTCATCGTCTCGACGGCCTACGAGGCGGCGGGCGACGTGGTGATGCGGGTGCGCGACACGGGCATCGGCATGTCGCCGCCCGAGATCGAGCAGGCGCTGAAGCCTTTCAAGCAGATCAACTCGCTGAAGCGGGCGCGCGGCGACGGCACCGGGCTCGGCCTGCCGCTGACCAAGGCGATGGTCGAGGCCAACCGGGCCAGGTTCACCATCAATTCGACGCCCGGCGAAGGCACGCTGGTGGAGATCAGCTTTCCCTCGACGCGGGTGCTGGCCGACTGAGACGCGGCCACAGCCGGCCCCGGGAGCGCCGGCGCAGTTTAGAACTATTCCAAGCTGTTGAAATCGTGATTGAATATATCTTGACTAATTCAGTCCGATTATCCATAGACGCAGCCCTCCGGACGGAGACCAGTCAATCTGAAACCAGGGCCTTGAACCCCGGCATTTAGGAGAACACCATGACTCTCACCACGAGAAACCTGCGCGCGGCCTGCCTCGCCAGTCTGGCGGCAGGAATGCTGCTGCCGATCCAGGCGATGGCCGACGGCGTCGTCAATATCTACACCTATCGCCAGCCGGAACTGATCCAGCCGGTGCTCGACGCCTTCACCGCCAAGACCGGCATCGATACGCAGGTGCTGTTTCTCGACAAGGGCCTGGAGGAGCGCGTGACCGCCGAAGGCCAGAACTCGCCGGCCGACGTGATCATGACGGTCGACATTGCGCGGCTGACGGCGGCCAAGGAAAAGGGCATCACGCAGGCGCTGGATGACGCCGTCGTCAACGCCAATCTGCCGGCCGAATATCGCGATCCCGAAGGCCACTGGTTCGGCCTGACCAAGCGCGCCCGCGTCGTCTATGCGTCGAAGGACCGAGTGAGCGACACGGCCATGACCTATGCCGAACTTGCCGACCCGAAATGGAAGGGCAAGATCTGCATGCGCTCGGGCCAGCACGACTACAATCTGGCGCTGATTTCGGCCGCAATCGAGCACTGGGGTGCGGAAAAGGCCGAGGCCTGGCTGACCGGCGTGAAAGCCAATCTCGGGCGCAAGCCTGACGGTGGCGACCGCCAGCAGGCCGGCGCCATCAAGGCGGGCGAATGCGAC
>JBKJRE010000355.1:0-3740 GCA_046594775.1 Rhizobiaceae bacterium
GCCAGGCCATGGCCCAGATGACCGAGATCGGCAAAGGCGAGGGCCAGGTCAACATCGTCGCCTGGGCCGGTTACATCGAGCGCGGCGAGACCGACAAGACGTTCGACTGGGTGACCAAGTTCGAGGCGGCCACCGGCTGCATGGTCTCGGTCAAGACCGCCAACACCTCGGACGAGATGGTGGCGCTGATGAACGAGGGCGGCTTCGACCTCGTCACCGCTTCGGGCGACGCTTCGCTACGCCTCATCGCCGGCAAGCGCGTCCAGCCGATCAACATCGATCTCATCAAGAGCTGGTCGACGGTCGATGACCGCCTCAAGGATGCTCCTTGGCACACCGTCGATGGGGTTCACTACGGTGTCCCTTACATGTGGGGCCCCAACGTCCTGATGTACAACACCGATACCTTCAAGGAAGCGCCCACAAGCTGGAACGTTGTTTTCGAGGAAATGGACCTGCCGGACGGCAAGACCAACAAGGGCCGCGTCCAGGCCTATGACGGCCCGATCCACGTTGCCGATGCAGCACTCTATCTGATGACCCACAAGCCGGAACTCGGCATCAAGAGCCCCTACGAGCTCAACGAGGACCAGTACAAGGCCGCTCTCGATCTGTTGCGCGTCCAGCGCACGCTGGTTGGCCGCTACTGGCACGATGCCTTCATCCAGATGGACGACTTCAAGAATGAGGGCGTCGTTGCTTCCGGCTCATGGCCGTTCCAGGTCAACATCCTGCAGAGCGAGAAGCAGCCTGTCGCATCGGTGTTCCCGCAAGAGGGCGTCACCGGCTGGGCCGACACCACCATGATGCATGTCGATGCGGCCAACCCGAATTGCTCATATATGTGGATGGAGCATTCGCTGGCCTCCAACCTGCAGAGCGATCTCGCTGTCTGGTTCGGCGCCAACCCCTCGGTTCCGGCCGCCTGCACGGATGGCCGCGGCATGCAGACCGCCGAGGGCTGCACCACCAACGGCATGGACAATTTCGAGAAGGTTCAGTTCTGGACAACGCCAACCTCGAAATGCGCCAGCCAGAACGACCAGTGCGTGCCCTACTACCGCTGGGTATCGGACTATATCGGCGTCATCGGCGGGCGGTAAGCTAGGGTCCGTCGGCACGGCTACGCCGCGCCGGCCCCCTCACCCTCTCGGGCTTCGCCCGATCCACCTCTCCCCCATGACATGGGGAGAGGTGTCGCAGCATTGGCGATTGGCGTCACCTCTCCCCCCGGGCAGGGGGAGAGGTGGCCCGAAGGGTCGGTGAGGGGGTGCTTCGCGGCCGCAGCAGGATTGTTCGATCATCATGACCTCAGCCGTCACCTTCGACAAAGTCTCGCGCCATTTCGGCTCCGTTAAGGCTGTCGACGCCGTCGATCTCGACATTCGCGAGGGCGAGTTCTTCGCCATGCTGGGGCCTTCCGGTTCGGGCAAGACGACGTGCCTCCGGCTGATCGCTGGCTTCGAGCGGCCGACCGCCGGCCGTCTCGCCATCTTCGGCGAGCCCGCCGAGGACGTCCCGCCCTACCGCCGCAACGTCAACACCGTGTTCCAGGACTATGCGCTGTTTCCGCATCTCAACGTCGCCGACAATGTCGCCTACGGGCTGATGGTCAAGGGCGTCGGCAAGGCCGAACGCCGCCGCGAGGCCGATGCCGCGCTCGACATGGTCAAGCTTCCCGGCTATGGCGCGCGCCGCCCCGGCCAACTTTCCGGCGGCCAGCGCCAGCGCGTCGCGCTCGCCCGCGCTTTGGTCAATCGCCCGCAAGTCCTGCTGCTCGACGAGCCGCTCGGCGCGCTCGACCTCAAGCTGCGCGAAAGCATGCAGGAGGAACTGAAAGTCCTGCAGAAATCGCTCGGCATCACCTTCGTCTTCGTCACCCACGACCAGGGCGAGGCGCTCTCCATGGCCGACCGCATCGCCGTCTTCGATCACGGCAAGGTCATGCAGGTCGGCACGCCCGAACAGATCTACAAGCAGCCGAACTCGCGCTTCGTCGCCGATTTCGTCGGCTCTTCAAATGTCCTGCCGCCGGATTTCGTCGCCCGCCATGCCGGGCAAAAGCGCTGGGCGAGCCTGCGGCCCGAAGCCGTCCGCCTCGTCGCGCCGGGGCCAGACGCCATTGCCGCCACAATCATCTCCAGCGCCTATCTCGGCGGCACCATCCGGCTCGGCCTCGATGTCGACGGCCAGCGCGTCAACGCCGTGCTTCCGGCCGGCGAGCCGCTTCCGGCTGACGGCAGCGCCGTCCACATCGCCTTCTCCCGCGACGACCTGCATCTGATGGACGGCCCACAATGATCGCGGCTGTTATATCCTGGGCACCCCCACCCCTAACCCCTCCCCTCAAGGGGGAGGGGAACACGCGCCTTCCTGTCGCTGGTCACCCGGTACGATCGGTTGTTGGGCCAGGCGTCTCCGTAGTCCCCCTCCCCCTTGAGGGGAGGGGTTAGGGGTGGGGGTATTTTCCATGCCAACCAGGATCACTCATGGTGCGGTCGTCCGAGCCCGCAGGCTTCGCAGGACGATGACCGAGGGCGAACGCAGGCTCTGGGCTGAACTGCGCGACTTTCGGCGCCTCTACGGAATTCATGCCCGCAAGCAAGTGCCGATTGGACCCTATGTCGCGGACTTCGTGATCCATTCGAAGTCATTGATCATCGAGGTTGATGGCGAACACCCTGCTTTGCCGGACCGAATGGCCCGCGATGCCCAGCGCGACGATTGGCTCGCAACGAAAGACTACCGAATCCTCCGCTTCACCACAGGCGAACTGTCTGATTCCTTCGACGGATGTGTCACGGAAATTCTTCATGCTCTTGGCTTGATGGAGCCGGCACCATGACCTCCACCGCCATCCTCCCTGATCGCGGCGGCGTGCTCGGCCGCCTGTCCGACGCCTTCTGGCGCCAGCCGACGCTGCTTCTGCTCCTGATGCTGGCGCCGCCCGTCCTGTGGCTGGGCATCGTCTATCTCGGCTCGCTGCTGGCGCTGCTCGTCCAGAGCTTCTTCTCGATCGACGAGTTCTCCGGCCTCATCAACCACCAGTTCACCTTCAAGACCTATGGCGAACTATTGCGGCCCTCCAACGTCGACATCATCCTGCGCACCGTCACCATGGCCGCCATCGTCACCCTGGCCTCGGCCGTCATCGCCTTCCCCATCGCCTATTTTGCCGCCCGCTACGCGCGCGGCAAATGGAAGGCGCTGTTCTACCTCGGCGTCATGCTGCCGCTGTGGTCGAGCTATCTGGTCAAGATCTACGCCTGGAAGCTCATCCTCGCCAAGGAAGGCATCCTCACCTGGTTGTTCGGCAAGCTGCATCTCGAATGGCTGATCAACGCCTGGCTGTCGCTGCCGGTGGTCGGCGGCAACTCGCTGTCGGTGTCCTTCACCGGCACCTTCATCGTCTTTGTCTATGTCTGGCTGCCCTTCATGATCCTGCCGGTGCAGGCCGCACTCGAGCGCGTCCCGGCCAATCTCGTCGAGGCGTCTTCCGATCTCGGCGCGACGCCTGCCCAGACGTTCCGCAACGTGCTGTTTCCGCTGGCGCTGCCCGGCATCGTCGCCGGTTCGATCTTCACCTTCTCGCTCACGCTCGGCGACTACATCATCCCGCAGATCATCGGCACGTCGCGCCTGTTCATCGGCCAGGCGGTCTACGCGCATCAGGGAACGGCCGGCAACATCCCGCTCGCCGCGGCCTTCACCGTCGTCCCCATCGTCGTCATGGGCTTCTA
>JBKJRE010000559.1:0-4328 GCA_046594775.1 Rhizobiaceae bacterium
CAGGCCTTGACGACCTGACGATGCTCGTCATGCGACAAGGTCGGAGATTCACCGGTCGTGCCAACTGGCACCAAGCCCTTCGTGCCCTCCCCGATCTGCCACTCAACGAACGCCCGAAAGGCTTTCTCGTCGAACGCGCCACCGTTTGAAAATGGTGTCACAAGCGCGGTGATCGAGCCTCTCAACATGGTCGTAACCTCCCGGCTTTCTTTGGTCGTTTGTCGATACGTGGCGGCTTTTTAGCCGAAACAGGCGCGACGCACCATAGGCCTGTCCAATCGTTGCGGCAGAGACGGACCGCGAATCGCCGTCGACGAGGGAACCGCGCCTTGAGCAAGGGTTCGTTGACGCCTCCGTTGCAGGCACTCTCCGGGGTTCCCCGAACCACAACAACTTGATATCCTGCCGATTCATGGAATGATTGACCCGATGCGCATCAGGCGCCCCAACCTTCTGAGATCATTTGCCGCCCTGCTAGCCTTGCTGCCCGCAATTGCGATCGGGATGGGCGTGGACGCCTTGACGCATTCAGCCGGTGCAAGGCAACCGGAATACATGATGCCGGACAAAAGGGTCGACACCCTGAAGAACGGCCTGGACGCATTGTCGTCCGAGTCCGTCTATGAGGCCCGCAGGCTGCGCGACCGGCTGCCGGAGGCAAGTCTCGACCGGCAAATACTGACCTGGGCGATCGCGATGCATGGCGGTCCGGACGTTCCCAGCAAGGAAATAGCAGCCGCCGCCGTCAGCCTCCCCCAGTGGCCGGGCATGGAAACGCTGCGCAACAACAGCGAGCGGGCGCTCTATCGCGAGCGTCCAGATCCCGCGACGGTGGTCACAGCGTTTGGCGGCACTATCCCGCAAACGCTGCAAGGCACGATCCTGCTTGCGCGAGCGCATACGGCGCTTGGCGCATTGGCAAGCGCCCACTCGGTGCTGGCGCCATTCTGGCGCAGCGAAAGGCTCGAGGCGCGGGATGAGGCGCGCATCATCGACGAGTTCGGCGCCATTTTGACGACAGAGGACCATCGCGCCCGTATGGAACGCATGCTTTATGCGGACCGGATAAGTTCTGCCGAGCGGGTGGCTGAACTCGCCGGCGCCGAAGCGCTTGAGCAAGCCTGGGCGGCGGCGATTCGCAATGAAAAAACCACGCCCAAGCTGCTGAGCGCGGTGCCTGTTGAGCAACGCTCAGCCGGATACGCTTTCGCTGAAGCGAGATATCTGCGCCGACACAAAAAGTTCTCGGAGGCCGCCGCGGTTATGCTCAAGGCGCCGACTGAGCGCGCCAAACTCATCGATCCGGATGCGTGGTGGCTGGAGCGCAGGGTGCTGTCGCGCGAATTGGTAGACCAAGGCGACATGAAGACGGCCTACGCGATCGCAGCAGCCCATTCGGCCGAAAGCCCGGTGAATGCCGCGGATGCAGAGTTCCATGCGGGCTGGTATGCGCTTCGCGGACTGAAGGACGCAAAGAGCGGCGCCAAGCATTTCGCCCGCATCGCCGAGATTGCCGAGGGTCCAATCTCGCTTTCGCGGGCTTACTACTGGCTTGCACGGGCCGCGGAGGCCGGCGGTCCGGGCGACGCGAAGGAGTATTACCGAAAGGCTGCCGCCTATGGAGCAACCTTCTACGGCCAGCTGGCTGCGGAAAGGATCGGCGAAAAGGCCCTGAATGCGGCCTATCCCGACCCCACCGCGGCAGACCGCGAGGCTTTTGAAGGGCGCGAGGCGGTAAAGGCGATCAGGCGGCTTGAGAATATCGACTATCTCTCGCTTGCAGACAGGCTCTACCGCGACCTCGCAGGCGAACTTACCAGCCCTGGCGAACTCGCCCTGCTGGCCGTCATGGCGGAGCGGCGCGGCGATCATTTCCTGTCGCTGAAGATCGGCAAGATCGCTGCGGCACGCGGGGTCGACATCGGCGCGCTGGCGCACCCAATCGGCGCGATTCCCGCATCCGCCAACATTTCGGGCGCTGGCAAGGCATTGGCTTATGCCATCGCCAGACAGGAAAGCGAGTTCAACGTTAGCGCGGTGTCACGCGCTGGCGCGCGGGGCCTTTTGCAACTTTTGCCCGGTACCGCCAAGGATGTCGCCAAGAAAGCCGGCATGAGCTATTCCAAGAGCCGCCTGACCACCGACGCCGGCTACAACGCGACGCTCGGAGCGGCGTTCCTCGGTGAGCAACTGGGGCGATTCGACGGCTCCTACGTGCTGACCTTCGCCGGCTACAATGCGGGGCCGCGCCGCGCCCGCCAATGGATAAAGCGATATGGCGACCCCCGCGGAAAGGACATCGAAACGGTCGTCGACTGGATCGAAAGCATCCCCTTCACCGAAACCCGAAGCTATGTGCAGCGGGTCATGGAAAACTATCAAGTCTACAAGATGCGGCTGTCGGGTACTTTCGACATTGAGGGCGACCTTATTAAAGGGCGCTGAGTTGCGTTGCTTCGCCGCCAGGTCTTGCGCGAAGCAATCACCCGCGCGGTCACGTTCCCGAGTACCAATCGTCTTCAACCGCGACCCTCGTCGTCGCGACGCCCGTTTCGCACGGTCACCCTGCGGCCCTCCGCTGATCCCCGTCCGGACGGACCGTCCCGCGGAACCCGTGACGTCGATTCAGCCATCGGCAAGGAACACTGGAGAGCGTAGATAAAATGCTTGTATCATCTCCTCCATTTCGATTCTCTGGAAAGCTGCCTTGAGCGGAACCATGGCCAGTCCATTGACGGCATTTTTCCTGCCAGTCTGTGCAAGCGGCGGCCTCGCAACAGGCTTGAGACTTCCTCCGTGCGTCACGAAAAGAATATTGAGGCCAAACCTAGCATGATATCCGAACCAGGTTTTTCCGATCGGTTCTACACTTCCAGCGACGGATTGAAGCTGCATGCGCGCGTCTATGGCGACCGCATCGACTCGTCAGCGCCAGTGGTCTGCCTGCCCGGCTTGACACGGAACGCCCGCGACTTTCATGAATTGGCCATCTACCTGTCGCAAAACGAGCAAACCCCGCGAAAGGTCGTGGTGTTCAATTATCGCGGTCGAGGACGTTCGGCCTATGACCGGGACTGGACAAATTACAATGTGACGATCGAGGCCGGCGACATCGTGGCCGGCATGGTCGCGCTGGGCGTCGAAGACGGCCACTTTATCGGCACATCGCGCGGCGGGCTGATAATCCATGCTCTCGCTGCGATGCGCCCGAGCTTGCTGAAATCGGTGATTCTGAACGATGTCGGGCCGGTGCTCGAAGGGGAAGGGCTGGCTCATATCAGGTCGTATCTCACCCGGGCTCCGAAACCCGCCAACATGACCGATGCGGTCGCGGTTCAACGCACCGCCCATGGCGCCGCGTTTCCGGCTTTGAACGAGGCCGACTGGAAGCGATTCACACAAGCGATCTATCGCGAACAAACCGGCCACCCGGTCCGGGACTTCGATCCCGCGCTGTTAAAAATCGTCAAGAGCCTCAATCTCAACCGGCCGCTGCCCGAGATCTGGCAGCAATTCGAAGGACTGTGCGGCATTCCTCTTCTGGTCATCAGAGGCGAAAATTCCAAGCTCCTGTCTGCCGCAACGCTGGCCGAAATGGCACGACGGCATCCCAATTGCGAGACCGTGACGGTCCCGGGACAGGGCCACGCCCCGCTGCTTGAGACGGGTACGTTGCCGGTGACGATTTCTGCGTTTTTCGAGCGCGCCGAAGCGCGACAATAGTCCTTCGACCAACAGAACTGTCGATTCAATTGCAGTATTTGGAGGCCCGACCTAAGCGCCCGAACCTTGAGCACCACGCCACCACCATAGGCTCCCGATATTCATTTTCCGACCTTCAGTCGAAGGTCGAAATCAACCCTCAAACTCAATGATGAAGGCAGAGCAGAATGCCTTCATTGCGGGAAAGACGCGCATCAAACGACTCTTCCGCGCCAGGCCGTGCTTCTTGAAGCCCCGAGAATTTCGCCCTAGAAGAGAGCTTTATCGACAGAGGCGGATTCCTCATTGGCCAGATGAACAAGCGACGCAAGGCACAAGGTATTTCTGCCGCCAAGGTCACCAAGAGGGCTAACCAAACTGCTGCGGAATCGAGTGTGCGCCGGGCGCTAACTTTTCATCAGGCTGGAAACGTTCGCGATGCTGAGCTGCTTTACCGCGATGTTTTAAGTCTTGATCCCAATAGTGTTGCTGCGTTGCACTTCCTTGGCCTGCTTCTGCATCAAACCGGGCGCAGCCTCGAGGGATTACCTTTTGTCGAGAAATCCGTACGATCGGCGAAACACAATCCGGATTTCTTGAACAATCTGGGCACGGTCCAGCTGGAC
>JBKJRE010000183.1:0-3103 GCA_046594775.1 Rhizobiaceae bacterium
CCGGCGGACGTAACCGCAAGACGCGCCTGGCGGTCATGGACGCAACGGCGGTCGACAGTCATCGCCGCCTGGTGCTGGTGCGCCGGGACGACATCGAGCATCTGATTCTGATCGGCGGACCGACCGATGTGGTTGTCGAGCGCGAGATCCGCTACGGCCAGTCGCGCCGTCCGGCCTTCATCGGCGAAAGCGCAAACGAAACGCCCCCAGCGCCCCGCCACACCGAACCCGTACCGGCGCGCGCCAGCGTTGCGCCACCGCCGCCAATTCTCCAGCCCGACCATATCAAGCCTGCGCCAATGCAGCGCACGCCGCCGCCACCGGCGCCACGCCCGGTCGACAGGGCGAGGCCGGCAGCCGGTCAGGTTGGCCGTGCGCCGGGTCGGGAACAGGCTCCGCCGCCGCGCCCCGCACCCCAGAGATTGCCATCCGCAAGCATGCCGGTTGCTTCAGGCACGCGCACAACAATCAGGCAGGCCGCACCGCCGCCTGTATCGCGCGCCAGCAATCTTGATGACACGCTGATGCGGGAGCTTGAAGTCACCTTTGACGCGACCCCCACCAAGGCCACCCCTAAGCCCATCGAAATGACGCTGGACGACGAAATGACCAAGTTGCTCGGCGAACTGTCCAGTCACAAAAGGTAGACGCGGCCAGGAAAAAGGCGGCCCAAGCCGCCGCCTTTAGTCCTCATTCGCCGAAGCTTTGGGCGACATCAATCGTCGCGATAGACTTTCTCGCGCCTCTCATGGCGCTCCTGCGCCTCGATCGACAGGGTAGCGATAGGTCTGGCATCCAGGCGCTTCAGCGCGATCGGCTCGCCGGTTTCCTCGCAATAGCCGTACGTGCCTTCCTCAATGCGCTGCAAAGCTGAATCTATTTTGGAAATCAGCTTGCGCTGGCGATCACGTGCCCGCAACTCGATGGCGCGATCCGTCTCGGAGGAAGCCCGATCCGCCAGATCGGGATGGTTGGCGTTTTCCTGCTGCAGGATCTCCAGTGTCTCCCGCGCCTCGCGCAGAATATCCGACTTCCAGGTAACAAGCTTGGCGCGAAAATATGATTTCTGCCGCTCGTTCATGAATGGTTCGTCGTCGGACGGCACATAATCGCTTGCAACGACATCGTTCATTCGACTCACCCCACTACCCGTTTGGGCGCCTATATATTCGCCGGTCCCCAAGCGCACAAGATCATTCATCAACGCCTTCACGCATTTGTTAGCATTGCGCATAAAGGCGTCGGGGCTGTATTGGAGACCGACGATTTCGCCTTGCGCCCATGCGTGATTCAACTGCTTGGCGCAGCCGTCTTGTTGCGAAAGGCGGCGCATATCACTAAACCCCTAGCAAGCAGCGCAGCGGGAGGCGTGATCGTGACAAGGCTGTTTCTCCTTCGCCATGCCAAGGCTGGCTGGGCGCTCCCCGGGATGCGCGACTTCGACCGTCCGCTCGACGCATCCGGCCATTTGGATGCCGACGCCACCGGCGCCGCCATGCGCGAAAAAGGCTATGAGCCAGACATCACGCTGTGCTCTAACGCCAGGCGCGCCAGACAGACGCTAGAGGGCATTGCAGGGCAAGCCGATACAGGCCGAGTCTTGTTCCTTGATCACCTCTACAGCGATGACGCCGCCGCCTATCTGTCGCTGATCCGCGAGCACGGCGAATGCGGCTCCATTCTGTTGATTGGCCACAATCCGATGATGGAAGACCTTGCCATGGCTCTCGCCGGTGACGGCGAGGAGACGGCGCGGGTCACGCTTCATGCCGGATTCCCGACATCCGGCCTTGCCGTAATCGCATTTCCGGGTGGGCTTGACGCAGCCACGCCTGGCCAGGGCTTTCTGGAGACCTTTCTCACCCCCGCCGACCTTTGAGGCCCGCGCGTCCGTTTCAAATCTCGTACGCACTGCCTATATGCGCCTTGAAGACATGGGGAATATATTCTTGGCGACATCGCTGACGGGCTTTACCGACGAGGCAAGAATTGCGCTCGACACACTCGCCGAAAGAGCGTCGGGCCTGCTCTCCCCGTCGGTGCGCTTGGGGGTCACGGGCCTGTCACGGGCAGGCAAGACCGTCTTTATCTCATCTCTCGTCCATAATCTTGTCCACGGCGGTCGACTGCCGCTCTTTGAGGCGCAGCGATCCGGCCGCATCTCCCGGGCTTTTCTGGAACAGCAGCCGGACGACGCTGTCCCCCGTTTCCAGTACGAAGACCACATAGAATCGCTGGTCAGCGCCCGCGAATGGCCGGATTCGACGCGTGCGATCTCCGAACTGCGGCTAACCATAGAGTATGAATCGGCTTCCGGATGGAGCCGGCTTTTCTCGCGTGGCCGGTTGTCGGTCGACATCGTCGACTACCCCGGCGAATGGCTGCTGGATCTGCCGCTGCTCGGCAAGAATTACGCCGAGTTCTCACGCGACGCTTTCGAAATGGCGGCGCTGCCAGTCCGGGCGCCACTTTCGAAGGAGTGGCTGGGGCTTTCGCAAACCGTGGATCCGGGGGCGGACGCCGACGAGATGACCGCACGCAGGCTCGCCGAAGCACTGACTGCGTATCTCAAGGCCTGCAAGCTGGACGAGCCCGCACTGTCAACGCTGCCGCCTGGCCGCTTCCTCATGCCCGGCGATCTCGACGGCTCTCCGGCGCTCACCTTCGCTCCCTTGCCCAATATCGATGATAGGCGACCGCGGCCCGGCTCTCTCCACGCGATGATGGAGCGGCGTTACGAGGCCTACAAGACCCATGTGGTCAAACCCTTCTTTCGCGAGCATATCGCCCGGCTGGATCGCCAGATCGTCCTCATCGACGCGATGCAGGCGCTGAACGCCGGAGCTGGCGCCATCGCCGATCTCGAACGCGCGTTGACGGAAATCCTCATCTGCTTCCGGGCAGGGCAGGGAAATCTGTTTACCGACCTGTTTTCGCGGCGCATCGACCGCATTCTGATTGCAGCAACCAAGGCGGACCATCTGCACCATCAGGCGCATGACAGGCTTCAGGCCATCGTTCGCCGCATTGCCGACCGCGCCGTGAAGCGGGTCAGCTTCACCGGCGCCGAGGTCGACGTTCTGGCCATGGCGGCCGTGCGCGC
>JBKJRE010000613.1:0-4611 GCA_046594775.1 Rhizobiaceae bacterium
TGGCTCTGGCTCTGGCTCTGGCTCTGGCTCTGGCTCTGGCTCTGGCTCTGGCTCTGGCTCTGGCTCTGGCTCTGGCTCTGGCTCTGGCTCTGGAGGAAGCTCCGCCGGTACAGCTGCAGGTGCAAACTGTATTGGGGCAGGCTCGGGCTTTTCTTCGGCAGAGGGTTCTACCGCCAGAGGCGCTACAGGCTCCCGCTCGCCGGCAGGCACGGCGGGCGCGGCAGGCTCGTGTCTTGGCTGCAGTTCCTCGCGCTTCAGGAACTCGGGGACAGGCTGGTCAACAGCAGGGACAGGGACTTCCGGCGCCGCTTGCCCGGCGGATGGCGGCACTACCTCATCAGTCGGCTCCTCGACGACCTGCTTCTTGCCAAAGGAAAAGACCTTCTTGATGAATCCGAATGCCATGCGGTCTCAGGCGGCCCGAGGAGAAGAAATCGGCTGGACCGGCGCGGCAATCAGCCGCTCGCCGTCATGGCCGGTGATGGTAGCCGCGACAATGTCGCCCGCCTCGCCGGCGTCGAGCGCCGTCAGCGTGAAGCCTTCCGTGCGGCCCAGCCCGGCCTTCTCGACAAGCACCGACTGCGCGGTGCCCTCAAGCGCCGCGAGATGGCTGCGATAGGCGGCCTTGCCGGCAGCGCGCAGCCGCGCGGCGCGCTGCTTGACGATCTCCCGGCCGACCTGCGGCATGCGCGCCGCAGGCGTCCCTTCCCGTGGCGAAAACGGAAAGACATGCAGATGCGTCAGACCGCACTCGGAAACGATCTTCTCGGAGTTTTCGAACATGGCGTCGGTTTCGGTCGGGAATCCGGCGATGATGTCGGCGCCGATCACCATGTCCGGGCGCAACTTCCGGACGTCTTCGCAAAAGCGGATGGAATCGTCGCGGCCGTGGCGACGCCTCATGCGCTTCAGGATCATGTCGTCGCCCGACTGAAGCGACAGATGCAGATGCGGCATCAGCCGTTTCTCGGTCGCGATGGCGTCAAGCAGATCGTCGTCGGCCTCGATTGAATCGATGGAGGAGAGCCGCAGCCTGTCAACCTCGGGAACCTGCCTGAGAATGGTTTTGACCAGCTTGCCGAGCTTAGGCGAGCCTGGAAGATCGGCGCCGAAGCTCGTCATGTCGACGCCGGTCAGCACCACCTCGGCATAGCCGTTGAGGGCCAGCCGCCTGACCTGCTCGACCACCGCGCCCATCGGCACGGAGCGGGAATTGCCGCGGCCATAGGGGATGACGCAGAAGGTGCAGCGATGGTCACAGCCGTTCTGAACCTGGACGAAGGCGCGCGCACGACCCTCGATCGCATCGACCATGTGGGAGGCGGTTTCGCGCACCGAGAAAATGTCGTTGACGAGGACCTTCTCGAAATCGTTGACGCCGAAATCCGGCAGCGCCCGGTAATTGTTCGCCGACAGTTTTTCTTCGTTGCCAAGGACCAGGTCGACCTCATCCATGGCAGCAAACGCGGCGGGATCGGTCTGCGCCGCGCAGCCGGTGACGATGATGCGGGCCCGCGGGTTCTCCCGGCGCGCCTTGCGGATAGACTGTCTGGCCTGACGCACCGCTTCGTGGGTCACGGCGCAGGTGTTGAAGATCACCGCGCCGCTTTCGAGGTCGCCAAGCCCGGCCGTCTCGGCCTCGCGGCGCATGACCTCGGACTCGTAGGTGTTGAGCCGGCAGCCGAATGTGACGATGTTGACCGCCATCAGGCCGCGCCCTGCTGGTCGCGTGCCCAGTCGCCAGTCTGTGGATCGAATGTCCCGGAAAACTCCCATTCGGCCGGGCCGATCATGATCACATGATCATCGTCGCGCCATGCGATCGACAACGGACCGCCCGGTACCGTGACGGTGACGGTGCGATCGGTCCGCCTGGTGCGGACAGCGCTGACGGCCACCGCGCAGGCGGCCGAGCCGCAGGCGCGCGTCAGGCCGGCGCCCCGTTCCCAGGTGCGGATGGTGATGGCGTCGCGGGCGGTGACCCTGGCGATCGAGATATTGGCGCGCTCGGGAAAGAGAGGGTGGTTTTCGAGCAGCGGACCGAAGCGGTCCAGCTCATAGGACCAGACGTCCCGGTCTACCCAGAATATGGCGTGCGGATTGCCCATGCTGGCCACCGACGGCGAATGCAGCACCGGCGCATCGATCGGCCCGACCTGGAGTTCGATCATCCTCGTATCGCGAAACTCCTCGGCAAGCGGAATGTCCTTCCAGCCGAAACGCGGAATGCCCATGTCGACCGAAATCAGCCCATCCGCATGCTCCTCGGCATTGAGGATCCCCGCAACCGTTTCAAAGGCGAATTCTTTCACGCCGGTCTCCGCGGCAAGCGCCTGCACCACACAACGCATGCCATTGCCGCATGCCTGGGCGAGGCTGCCGTCGGAATTGATGATCTCTATATAGCCGGCTGTGCCAAGGGTGCGCGGGTCGTGGATCGCCATGATCTGGTCGAACTTTGTCGCGGCATCCGCATTGAGTGCGACCGCCGCCGCACTGCTGACGCGGTCAACCCGTCCGCGCATGTCGGCAACGATAATCTCGTTGCCGAGCCCGTTCATCCTTGAGAAAGGGGCTGTGCTGGCCATGGTGGTCTGCAATCTCGGTTCTGCTCGGCGCTATATGGCCGAAGGACCGGCAAATTACCAGTGCGCGCAGCTCCGCAACAGCTACGTCAGGGCAAAGACGCCAAGCACCAGCAGCAGGAACAGAACCAGCGCAATGCCAATCAGAATGCGTGCGCCCGTTGCTGCGGCGCCTGCGAGCGCCGGCATGCCGAGAAGACTGGCCGCAGCGGCAACGATGAGGAGAATAAGGATCCATTTGATCATGGGGCGCCCTCCAGAAGGTTTTGATCAAGTAGGCTAACGGAATTGCGGGCCAGCTGTTCCCTGAGGCGGGGACGCCCCTGGCGTTTGAGGCTCTTCCGGAACATCCCAGACTTCGCCGGGCAGCATGGGACGAAAGGCTTCGCGAGAAAGCCCCTTGGCCTCGAGCGCCGCCAGCAGCCGCTCGCGCGGCTCGTGGATCGGCTCGTTGGTCAGGCGGAAAGTGCCCCAGTGGCAGCCGGCCGCGAAAGCCGCATTGGCGAGAAGCATGCCCTCGACCGCCTCTTCGGGATTCTGATGCTGCGCTTCCATGAACCAGCGTGGATCATATGCGCCGATCGGCAGCACGGCCAGGCGGAACGAGCCATGCAGTTTCGCCATCTCCCGGTAGTTGCGGCCGCCGTGAAATCCCGTGTCGCCGGCGAGAAAGACCTTGCCCGCCGGACTGTCGATGACGAAGCCGCTCCATAGCGCCATCCGACGGTCGATCATGCCGCGCGCCGACCAGTGATGCGCGGGTGTCAAATGAACCGTGACGCCGTGGTCCCACGCAACAGTGTCGCCCCAGTCATGCGCCGAAACCCTGGCGCCCGGCGCCGCAGCCTTGATGATGGCGTCATTGCCGAGCGGCGTGACGAAGCGCGGATCATGGGCCGACCGGAGGCGTGAGAGTGTATCGGTGTCCATGTGGTCGTAGTGATTATGGCTGACCAGAACGAGATCGATCGGCGGCAGGTCTTCGAAGGCGATGCCGGGCGGATTGACCCGCGCAGGACCTATGAAGGAAATCGGTGAGGCCCGCTTCGACCAGACCGGATCGACGAGCAGGTTGAGCCCGGCCAGCTGGATAAGCAGCGTTGCGTGCCCCACCATGGTGACGCGCAGACCGGCGCCGTCGACCCGCTGCTCCGGTTTTGCCTGGGCATGCGGGCTCGGCCACGACGACGGCCATTTCGCCTGGCCGCCGCCAAATTGCCATTTCAGCAGGTCGGCGAGGCCGCGCGGCGACTGACCCTCGGGATTGAAGAAGACGCCATCCCGGAAATGATCGCTCGGTGGTCCCTGGAAATATGGATTGGCACGCTTGGCCACCGACAGCTCTCCTGATTGCACGGCGAATGCTCTCGACGTCGATAAAACGTATCGCCTGAAATCAAGATAGGCCCCGCGCCGCCTCGGACAAGCAACTCATCCGCCAGGAGGCGGAATGCCCGAATGATCTCCGGATGCGCCTCAATCCCGCCTTGGAAGCTTCGTAGGCGGGCGGCAAGGGCTGATGATATTTTTGCAACATGTGCGATGCAAACCGTATTTTAACCATATCAGGCTGAAATTTGGCCACCTTCACCCGTTTGGTGGTGACAGAAACGAATTGATCGGCGGCCACGAGCGCGTGGTCTCGACGGAGGTTGGAATGGTTTATTCGAAGACCGGTCTTGTGGCCGTTTCGCTGGTGGCGATGCTTGCCGCGGGCTGTTCGAGCACGCGTTTCTCGTCAATGAACACGCAGCCAGAACCGCTCCAGGCAGCGCCCTCGGGCCAAGTGGCGACGAAATCCCTGCCGCCTCCCGCCTCTCCCGGGCCAGCCGACCCCGCCGGTTTCCCCGACGCGCCCGGCGCATCGACGGACGTAGCCTCCATCGCGCCCGGCGAAGACGCATCCGCCAGCGCCCCCGAGATCACGACAGCGAGCGTGGCCGGCGTATGGAATGCTTCAGTGTCCGGCCAAAGCTGCCGTGTGCCGACGCCACAGACCAAGTTCGGCGCGCTAGCCGGCGCCGAA
>JBKJRE010000040.1:0-9576 GCA_046594775.1 Rhizobiaceae bacterium
ACCGCCGAGAATGCCGAATACCGACTGCACGAAGAAGGGTGGCTTTACCAGTCCGCGATCTGCGAAGTGCTTCAGATTATAGAGATGGGCGATGTCATAGCATTCGAACTCAAAGCGGGTGTTGTTCCCGTAGCAGGTCTTGAGGATGAATTCGATGTCCTTGAAAGAGTTTCGGAACACCAGATCGCGGGTCGCTTCGAGGTGCGGCTTCTCCCAGTCGTGCTTGAAATCCTTGTACTTGTCGAGCAGATGGAAGAGGCCGAAGATCATGGAGCCCATGTTGAGCGAGGCGACTTCCGGCTTCAGCATCTGGGCCGGCAGGACGCGCTCCTCCACCTTCATGTAGGGGCTTCCGCCACTGGTGATGTTGATCGCCGCATTGGTCGCCTGCTTGATCTGCGGCAAAAACTTCATGAAGGCTTCCGGCGTCTGATCAGGCTTGCCGGTCTCCGGATTGCGTGCGTGAAGATGGAGAATTGCGGCGCCTGCCTCGGCGGCGCCCAAAGCGTCGGCGATCATTTCGTCTGGTGTTATCGGCAGATATTCCGACATTGACGGCGTGTGGATAGCGCCCGTTACGGCGCAGGTGATGATGACTTTGTTGGATGTGGATTTCGGGGCCATTTGGCGTCTTCCTTGATTGGGAGGGATTGCGGCTTCAGGAGCCGAGTCTGCCGGTGACGTTGCGTTTGTGGGCGATCAGCGCCATCAGGCGACGGTCGCGCCATTCCTGGCGCGACTTCAGTTCCGCGACCGGAAGTTGCTCGCGGCGGTCGGTCTCGATCTTGTCAAGGATCGGACCGTTCCAGTCGGCACGATGCTGGGTGGTTGGCCACAAGCCTGGGTAGCTTCGCTCATACCGCCCTAGGTAGTCGCGGACGCCCGCAGGGGCATTGAGATCGAGGGTTTCAAATGGTCCCATGAAAGACCAGCGCAGGGCCAGGTCGTCGCGGATGCCGATATCCACATCCTCGATCGAGGCATAGCCATCATCGACAAGGCGGAATGCTTCTTCGAGAAGGGCTCCCTGCAGACGGTTCATGATGAACCCATCGATCTCGCGTTCCATGACAAGCCGAGCCTGGCCAATCGAGCGAAGCAGCGAAACGGTTCGGTCGATCTTTTCCAACGAGGTCCAGGGTGCCGGCGCCACTTCTTCTGCCGGTACAAGACAGGATTTATTGATCGGATGAACGACGAGACAGCGGAGCACCCCGGCAATGCAGCTTTGGCGGCGGCAGGTGCTTCGCCGGCCTGATCCCACAGCATCACCGCGTGACCGGAGGGGGCGAAGGTGACTGCCCAGGCTCTGCCGATGGATCCAGTTCCAATGATTAGTACGCGTGACATTTCTTGCCTCCCGTTCTGCTGGACAATCCGGGCCACATAATGCTCGCCAACCGTGAGCAGGTTTCTGCGCGATCGCTGTGTCTTGCCATGCCACCAAACATGCACGAGGTACCCGCTTCGCCGATCCGCCCGGTCGCCTTCTGTCCGAGCTGATCCGGTAGACATGGCGTCCGCTGCTATTGACACCGCGCATCCCGGACGCACATCTGAACAGTGACGGGACGCGGAGGTTCTTCGTTCCAGGGCCGTAAATCGACCCAATGCCACAATGTCTGGAACAACGCGATGAATCTCAACGGAAAAACCGCCATTATTACCGCAGGCGCATCGGGCATTGGCCGCGTGATCGTTGAACGCTACACCGAACTTGGTGCCTCCGTTTGCCTTTGCGATGTAGACGAAGAGGCAATGGAAGAGGTCAAGAATGCGCTGCCGGACGCGCTCGTTGTCAAGGCGGACGTATCTAAATCCGCGGACATTTCATCGCTCTACGATGCGTTCCTCAAAAAATACTCTCGCCTCGATATTCTCGTCAACAATGCTGGAATTTCGGGCCCGACCAAGCCGGTTGAGGACGTCACTGACGAAGAGTGGGATCAGACCATGGCCGTCAACGTGACTGGTCAGTTCTACATGGTGCGAAAGGCGGTCCCCTTGTTCAAGCAAGGCGGAGGCGGATGCATCATCAACCTGTCATCTGTCGCCGGGCGTGTCGGCATGCCGTTGCGGGCGCCGTACTCGACGTCCAAATACGCGGTCCGCGGATTAACCGACGTGCTGGCGGTTGAACTCGGCGAGATAAATGTCCGGGTCAACGCAATTCTTCCAGGTCTGGTCGATGGGCCGCGAGGACAGCGCGTCATGCGAGAACAGGCCGAGAAGCGCGGCATGTCACTGGAAGAATTCATGCCTTTCTTCCTGCACAATATTTCCATGCATACCGCGGTCAGCATGAAGGAAATCGCGGACATGGCAGCCTTCCTTGCCTCCGATCTGGCGCCGCATATTTCGGGTCAGTCCATCAGCGTCGACGGCAATTTCGAATCCTACCGCGGACCGAAAATGGAGTCCTGAAGTTCAGATGCGAAGAGCCGCACACTGCGATCAACTCGCCGCAGCGAGGGAAGCGGCGAGTTTCAGACCGGTGGGCAGGGCGCCTTGCTCCTGCCGCACAATCGAATCGCGATCGATTCCGAAGTGCCGATAGAGATCCTTTATCGTGCTCGTCTGCCCGAAATGCGCGACACCTAGCGGAATCTTCCTGTGACCGGCCACGTCGCCGAGCCATGACAGGGTACCGGGATGGCCGTCGATGACAGTCAGGATCGAGCAATGGCTCGGCACGCCGTGGAAATTCGCTTAGACCCGAACGCAGACCACAGCCCTTCAAATTTCCAAGGTGAACCGTGCCGACGCCCTGGCTGGGTGGCGCGTCCTGTTGAAGGTGATTATGTGAATTACAACATATAGTCGCCGCCGTTGACGTTGAGGCTTGCGCCGATGAAGTACGAGCCTTCGTCCGAGGCCAGCAACAGGAAAACCGGCGCGACTTCGCCTACTTCGCCGAAACGCCCGATTGGCAATTCCGCCTTCTTGCGCGCCAGCCAATCGGCCGGCAAACCCTCTAGAAGCGGCGTATTGATAGGGCCGGGATTTACGGAATTCACGGTAATGCCCTCTTGCGCCACTTCGTAGGCCAGCGATTTGGTAAAGCCCATGATTCCGGCTTTCGCCGCGACATAATGGGTCATGGTGCCCGCGCCCTTGTGTCCAAGCTGCGACGATAAATTGATGATGCGGCCCCATTTCTTTCGACGCATGGCCGAGACAACCTCGCGCGAACACAGGAATGTACCCTTTAGATGGACCGCGATCATGCGGTCCCACATTTCGGTGCTCATCGTTTCGAGTTCCGAGGTCGTGTCGATGCCGGCGTTATTTACAAGAATGTCGATATCGCCAAGCGTGGAAACGATTTCGGCAAAACCCTCCTTGACCTGCACTTCATTGCTCACATCGCCGGCCACGGCCGCCGTCTTGCCGCCATGGACCGCGATCTCGTCGGCCACTGCCTGAGCCTTGGCAAGATCGAGATCGAAAATCGCAACCGATGCGCCTTCGCGCGCATAGAGATTTGCCACGGCCCGTCCGATCCCACTCGCTCCGCCGGTGATCAGTGCAACCTTGCCGTCTAGCTTACCCATAGTTTTCTCCTGCATTGAAAGAAGTTGTGGACACTAAGTTTCGCTAGGCACGCCGGCGCCGAGAATACGCTCAACCTCGCCCTGGAACTTCGCGAAATAGTCGATTTCATCCTCCATGCTTGCGACCTCCTCGTGCCGGTAGCAGCGCACCAGATGCTGAGGCGCAACGGTTTCTATCGGCGGCATGGCCACGCGGCATTGGTCGACGGCGAGGGGACATCGGCCGGCAAGGTAACAGGCCTTGGGGAGGTTGATCGGACTGGGAATCTCGCCCTGCAAGCGGATTCGGCTCTGCCTTTTGATCCGTGGATTGGGCAGGAGGACAGAAGACAGCAGTGCAACGGAATAGGGGTGGCTGGGGCGTGCGAAGAGTTTGGTCGACGGTCCCTGCTCCACGACCTGCCCGAGGTAAAGAACGGCGACACGGTGGCTGATATGCCGGACCGCCGACAAATCGTGGCTGATGAAAAGATAGGCGGTCCCGAGATCGCGCTGAATGCCGATAAGAAGATCGATGATCTCGGCGCGCGAGGTCGGATCGAGCGCAGAGGTGGGTTCATCGAGCACCACGACTTTCGGCTCGGAAATCATTGCCCGGGCCACGCCCACCCGCTGCTGGAGGCCCATGCTGATCTCGGCCGGATAGCGCTCCAGAAGGTTTTCCGACAGTCCAACACGGCGGGTCGCCTCCCTGACCTTGCGCTCCCGGTCGGCACGGTTCATCTTCAGCGCCCGCAAGGGCTCTTCAATCAGTTCGAACAGCTTGAGGCGCGGATTAAGAGATTCGGCCGGTTCCTGGAAAACCAGCTGAAGCTTGCCGCGCAGCTCCGGCGAGCGGATGGTGCGCGTCGCGCCAAGATCCTGACCCTGAAATGCGATTCGGCCGGCGGTCTGCTGGATCAGTCCCAGGACGCAGCGACCAATCGTTGTCTTGCCCGATCCCGACTCTCCCACCAGCGCCAGCGTTTCTCCTTCCTCCAGGGCCAGCGAAACGCCGTTCACCGCCCGAACCACCGACGCCGAGCCGGCGATGGGGAAGTGCTGGACCAGATCTTCGACTTCGAGGATGTTCAACGCTATCGCTCCACCGGAAAATGACACCGGACGAAATGCCCCGGCTGCCGTTCGCGCAGATCGGGATGGTCGTCTAGGCAGCGGCTCTGGACGCGTACGCAACGGTTCTGAAACGGACATCCGACGAGGCTGGGTGCGCTGTCACTTTGCGGTTTGTCTTCGCCGAGCCAGTAGCGCCGAAGGCGCTCGTTGTGGGCGAATGCGGCAAGAAGAAGGACCGTGTAAGGGTGTTGCGGATTGTCGAAAAAGATCTCGCGCGGTGCAATCTCGACGATTTCGCCCGCATAAAGGATGGCGACGCGATGGCAATAATGAGCGGTTATGCCGATGTCGCGCGTGATGAACAGCATTGACGTGCCGCGATCAATGACCAGCCCGCTGATGAGATCCAGAACCTGCGCCTGCACGGTGACGTCGAGGCCGCTCGTGGCGTCGTCGGAAATGATCAACTTTGGCGAACAGGCCAGGGCGATGGCGATGACGACGCGCTGGGCCATGCCCCCGGACAATTCGTGCGGATAGGCGTTCAGCCGGCGCTCCGGATCCGGAATGCTGACCTGAATGAGGAGGTCCAGAACACGCTGGCGTATCTGGTGTCGGTCGAGCCCAAGATGGTGACGAAGGATGTTGCCGATCTGCTGGCCGACAGTCTGCAACGGATCCAACTCGCCACGCGGATTGGAGATGATCATCGCGATCTCACGCCCGCGCAGCGTTCGCAATTCTTCGCCTTCCAGAGTCGACAGGTCGGTTCCGTCGAAGCGGATCGAGCCGCCGGTAACTTTGCCGGGCTGCGGAATAAGTCGCATCAGCGCTCTTGCCAGCATTGTCTTGCCCGACCCGGATTCCCCTACCAGGCCCAGAATCTCCCCCGGGTTCATAACCAGTTCGATGCGGTGCAAAACCTCCGCATCATCCACACCATAGCGCGGGAACGCGACAGACAGGTCGTGGACCTCCAGCACCGGCACCACCAAATCCCGGCGATCTGCGCCATCCGCGACTTTCGGGGCGTCAGCGGTCATCACCGCGTCCTCGGATCGAGGGCGAAATAGATAAGGTCGACCAGCAGATAGATGACCAGCGAAAGGATTGCCGAATAGAGCACGAAACCCAATACCGGATTGAGATCGGCGTTCAACACGCCTTGCACTGCATACTGGCCGGCGCCGCCCCAACTGAACACGATCTCCACGAGTACGGCGCCGCCGATCAGGAAGCCGTAGAGCACGCTGACGATGGTGATGATCGAGGGCAGCGAATTGCGCAGCGCCTTTCGCGCAACAACCCTAGGCGGCAGGCCGCACATTTCCGCATACCGACTGAAATCGGCCTCCAGCATGCGCTGCATCGTGGACTGGGTCATCTTGAGGATTGGCGCGGCGTTGATCAGGCCGAGCGTGAGTACGGGCAGCACAAGATGACCCGCCGCGTTCCTGAGCGCCTGCCAGTTTCCCGAAATCAGACTGTCGATCAGCAGGGAACCGGTCACGGGAACCGGTGGAATAACGGTGAAATCGATGCGCCCGAGCGGCGCCGGGGCGATGCCGAGGATCGTGTAAAAAACGAATATCAAGACCAGCGCGAACCAGAAGTCAGGCAGCGCGCCGGCGAGCAGGCCATAGTAGTCGGCGATCTTGCGCAGGATGCCGCTTTTGTTGCGCGCTCCGGCAACGCCGAGCGGCAGTCCGATGCCCAGCGCCAGCAGAAGCGACAGGGTCACGAGTTCCAGCGTGGCGGGAAAGCGCTGCGCAAGGTCGCTCGTGACCGGCATCGTGGTCTGCCATGAATTGCCGAGATCGCCGTGCAGTACCCTCCACAGATAGATGCCGAACTGTTCGAAGATCGAGCGGTCCAGGCCAAGCTCGGTGCGCAACCGGATCAGCCCGTCGTCGGTGGCGAAGGGCCCAAGCATCAGCACAGCTGGGTCGCCGGGTATCAGCTTGACGAGCAGAAAGCTGACGAACAGGATGCCGACGAGCTGGGGGGCGACAAAGATCAGTCTGCGTCCGATATAGGCGATAACGCGCATGCTTTGCTATCCCTTGACCGCGGCCGGCGCAGCCGGGATTTTTTGTCGCCGCTGCAACTCTCCGGCAATGGTCCGGCGACGGGCGGGATCAGCCAGAACCTCGATGCTGGAACCGATCAAAGAAAAACCGAAGATCGTCAGGGCCAGCGCCAGCCCCGGGAAGATCGACGACCACCAGTGCCCGGTGATGATGTTCTGATAGCCCATGGCGATCATGCTGCCCCATTCCGGCGTCGGCGCTTCGACGCCCGCGCCGATGAAGCTTAGCGCCGCGGTAAGCAGGATGGCCCAGCCGGTGTTGACCGAAAGCTGGGCAAGAACCGGCGCGATGGCGTTGGGGATGACATGCCGGAGGAGGATTTTCAGGTCGGACACGCCGGCAATGTATGCGGCCTCGACATAGCGCAACCGCCTGACCGAGAGAACCTGGCTGCGCATCAGCCGCAGATAGATCGGGGCGTTCACAAACGCGACCGCCATAACGATGCTTTGCAAGCTTTGCCCGAGGACCGCCACCACGGCAATTGCAAACACGAATACAGGGAATGCCTGGAGAACGTCGGAGCTGCGCATGATGAGCCCCGAAAAGAACGTTCCTACGCCGCGCCTGGTCTCGTAGTAGCCGGCCAGGGCGCCAAGAACAGACCCGATGACCGCCGATATGACGGTGCCGAGCAGTGCGATCGTCAGGTCGATGCGAGGCGCATAGATGACGCGGGAAAAAATATCCAGCCCGATGGCGTCGGTGCCCATGAGGTGGGGCCATCCCGGGGGGCGCAGGAAGTCTGCCGGACTGGCCTGCACGGGATCGAACGGTGCGATCAGCGGTGCGAAGACGGCCAGCAGCAGGACGGCGCCCACAATCGCGTAGCCAAGCGCGAAATGCGGCCTTGCCCGCAGCACGGCAAGAAAGAATCCGAACCGTCCGGAGGTGGGTTGCTCCACTTCCGGACCGGCTTCGCCACTTGAGGAACCAGACCCTTTCGCTGGCTCGATCACTCAGATTCGCTCAACGCTCGAAATCTTGAAAGCGGACGTTGTTGGATGTGTAATAGGTCCACCCTTTGAGGTCGGCCTTCCGCGCCATGGTATAATTGGGATAGGCGATGAATGCCCAGGGGGCTTCGTCCATGATGATCTTCTGCGCTTCCTTGGTCTTGGCCAGCCGGACATTGTCATCGGCGGTCGCGGCCGTCTCGGCGAGCAATCGATCCACGTCGGCATTGGCGTAATTGCTGTAGTTGACGTAGCTCTTGCTGTCGAAATAAAGGGTCAGCGAATAGCCCGGATCCGGACACCACGGGCTGTCGACATAGAAGATCATCGGCTGTTTGCGATCGGTGACGAAATTGTAGAACGAGCCGGCGGGCACCTTTTTCAATTCGAGTTCTATCCCGATCTTGCGCAGCGCCGACTGATAGATGATGGCGATCGGCTCCTGAACGGGATCGCCGGCATTGTAAGCAAGCGTGGTCTTGAAGCCACTGCCCTGACCGGCCTTTTCGAGCAGTTCCTTGGCTTTGTCGAGATTGTGATCGTAATTGTAAAAGTCCCCGGCGAAGCCCGGATAGATGTTCGGCATGCAGCCGTTCAGCGGACTTGCCAGATCCTGATAAACGGCCTTGATCACTTCCTGCTGTGGAAAAGCGTAGTTCATGGCGCGACGCACGTCGACATTGTCGAACGGCGCGATCGCGGCGTTAAGCTCGATCCAGATCATGAAGGAGGCGGGGACCGTCTCCACGGCGACATTGGGCGCGTTCTTCAGGCTGATGATCTCGAGCGGCTGCAAATACTGGGCAATGTCAACCGCGCCGCCCTGGAGCAACTGGACCCGCGAGCCGGAAGTCGGCACTTCCTTGAGCACAACCGTGTCGATCGCGGGCTTGCCGGCATAGTAGTCCTCACGCGCTTGGAAAATGGCCTGCTGGCCGCGCACCATCTGCTGCAGCCGGTAAGGCCCGAAGCCGGCGCTCTCGTTTTCGAGAAACTTGCGCGCCCAGGGATCTTCCGTTCCGCCTTCCTGCTGGCATTTCACGCTGTCGTAGACGGGAGTGTAGAGGTTGGTGTGAATCTTGAGCAGCAGCGGATTAGGCGCGTCGACGTTGAAGGACACAGTGTATTTGTCTTCGACCCGGACGTCTTCGGGACGCTTCAGCCCACTGACTGCGGTATAGAATGCGCCCAGGGCGCCCAACTCGAAAGCGCGGTTCCAGGTCCAGCGAACATCCTCGGCGGTCAGTTCGTTGCCCCAGTTGCTCATGACGCCCTGACGAAGCTTGAAAACGACCCGCTTTCCATCCGGATCAAGCTCCCAGCTTTCGGCCAGCTTGCCGTACATGTTCACGCCGCCGGGCTTGTCTGGAGCATAGGCGATGTCTTCGCGCCGCGCCGTCGGCGTCTCCGGGTCGGGGATCTTTTCGAAACCGAGCAGACCGTCATACAGCGCCGCGATTGCCTCGAATGTTCCGAGGCTGACGTCGAAGTTGCAGTCGAGGCTTTGCGGCGTCGCAGGGGCTGCGATGACGAGCGTCGAGCCCGCCTGCGCCATTGCACGGGACATGCCCAGGATTTTCGGCATGGCGGCGGTAGCCGCCATCGAAGAGGTGACCTGGATGAAATTGCGGCGGTTCAGATGGCCAAGCGACGGAAAAAGACGTTCTGACATTGTTTCTTCCCCTTGATGAGACAGGTGGATGGCACGTCACGGATTGTCGCGATTATCATAGCTGCAAGAGCGCACAACGAAAAATAAGGATTCGCATAATATTGATGCTGAATTTTATATCAATTGCAATGCCTAGGCTCAGGACTCATTGATTGAGCCAGAAGATGACGGTTGCGGCGATACAGATGGCGGACATGAAGGTGTGGGCGCATCGATCGTAGCGGGTGTGGATGCGCCGCCAGTCTTTG
>JBKJRE010000053.1:0-6878 GCA_046594775.1 Rhizobiaceae bacterium
CGCCGCCGCCAAGCCCGGCAATACCTGCGAGGACATCGCCAATGCCTTCTTCGCGGTGCTGAAGAAGTACGGCATCGTCAAGGACAACCGCACCGGCTACCCGATCGGCCTCTCCTATCCGCCGGACTGGGGCGAGCGCACGATGAGCCTCAGGCCCGGCGACCGCACCGAGCTGAAGCCTGGCATGACCTTCCATTTCATGACCGGCCTGTGGCTGGAGACGATGGGACTGGAGATCACCGAGTCGATCCTGATCACCGAGGCCGGCGTCGAGTGCCTCGCAAACGTGCCGCGCAAGCTGTTTGTCAAGGAGTAGCGCGATGCACGACACGCTCAGACCATCGCCGATCTCGCCGACCGTCGATTATGACTGCGACGGCGTCCAGCACGGCATGCTGCGTCTACCCTACAGCCGCGACGACTCAGCCTGGGGCTCGGTGATGATCCCGATCTGCGTGATCAGGAACGGCGACGGGCCGGTGGCGCTGCTTTCGGGCGGCAACCACGGCGACGAATATGAGGGGCCGCTGGCGCTCTACGATCTTGCCCGCACGCTCGACCCGAAGGACGTCAACGGCACGGTGATCATCGTGCCGGCGATGAACTATCCGGCGTTCCAGACGGGCACCCGCACCTCGCCGGTCGACAAGGGCAACATGAACCGGCTGTTTCCCGGAAAGCCGGACGGTACGGTGACGCAGAAGATCGCCGACTATTTCCAGCGCCATCTTCTGCCGCGCGCCGACCTTGTGCTGGATTTTCATTCCGGCGGCCGCACCCTCGACTTCCTGCCCTTCTGCGCCGCCCATGTCCTCGACGACAAGGCGCTCGAAGCCAGGGCCATGGCGGCGGTGGAAGCGTTTTCAGCGCCCTATTCGGCGCGCATGCTGGAGATCGATGCGGTTGGCATGTACGACACCGCAGCCGAGGAACAGGGCAAGATTTTCGTCACCACGGAACTCGGCGGCGGCGGCACGGCAACCGCCACGACCACGCGGATCGCGCGGCTTGGTCTGATGAACGTGCTGCGCCATGCCGGCATCGTCGCTGGGAGCGTCGAGCGCAAGCCGACGCAGTGGCTCGACATGCCCTCGGTCGACTGCTTTTCGTTCGCCGAGGACGAGGGTCTCTACGAGGCGATGATCGATCTTGGCGACCCGATCGAAAAGGGCGACGTCATCGCCCGCGTCCACTCCATCACCCGCACGGGAAGACCGCCGCAGGACATCCGGGCGAAGCTTTCCGGCGTGCTGGCGGCACGGCATTTTCCGGGTCTCGTCAAGCCGGGCGACTGTGCATCGGTGGTGGCGGTGCTGGTCGACTAGCACCGCGCCGGCGGGTTGATTGCCTCGGACCGGGACCGCATGATGCCAATCTTGCGGAGGACGCGGGCCTGGCCTACACCCGCCTGTCACAAACTTGATCAGATTGGCGCGCCCCCTGGAGACCGGGCACAAGCAGGGGGCGATGGCGACTTTGGCTCTGCGCGGACAGGTGAGCAAGGCTATGGGCAAACCGTGAAGAGCGCATTTTATCGATTGATTGCCACCGTCATCATGGTGTCGGGCCTGACCGGTTGCACCGGCGTTTCCTATTACGCGCAATCCCTGAAGGGTCATGTGCAGATCATGACCGCGCGCCAGAGTGTCGGAAAGCTGATCGAGGATCCGTCGACGCCAGCGGCCTTGCGCGCCCAGATGGCGGCGGCGAGCGCGATAAGACAGTTCGCGACGGACGAACTGGCGCTGCCCGACAACAACAGCTACCGCAGCTATGTCGATATCGGCCGGGATGCCGTGACTTGGGCGGTCTTCGCCGCGCCGGAATTCTCGCTGGCGCCAAGAACCTGGTGCTTTCCGGTCTTCGGCTGCGTTCCCTACCGGGGGTATTTCGCAAAACAGTCTGCGACTGACACCGCCGCAGGGCTTCACCGGCAGGGCCTCGATGTCTATGTCACGGGCATCACCGCATATTCCACGCTGGGCTGGTCGAGCGATCCGCTGCTGAGCACGATGCTCCGCCAGGATGAGACCTATCTCGCAGGACTGGTTTTTCACGAACTGGCCCACCAGCGCGTCTATGTGCATGACGATTCCGCATTCAACGAGGCTTTCGCGGTCGCCGTCGAAACGAGCGGCGTCAGAAAATGGCTGCGCACCGCCGGCGATCCTGCCGGCTTGCGCCGTTACGAAGCCGGGCGGAAGCGCAGCGCCGACTTCATGTCACTGGTGTCGCAGGCCCGGGCCGAGTTGAGGCAGGTTTATGATCAATCCGGCGGCGCGCAGCAGAAGCGGGCCGCAAAAGCAGCCGCGATCGAAAGCCTGCGGACGCGCTACCGCCAGATGCGCGACGGACGCTGGGCCGGATATCGGGGATACGATGCCTGGTTCGATGCCCCGATCAACAACGCGAAGCTCGCCGCGACGTCCGTTTACGGCGAGCAGGTTCCGGCGTTTCTGCGCCTGTTCGACCTGTGTTCGGGCGACTATCCACGGTTCTACGCGTCGGTTCGACGGGTCGCATCCTTGGACAGGGCTGACCGCACAGAAGCGCTCAAGGCGACAAATACATGTGATTGAGCCGGCGGAAACTGAAGGCAGGAAACGGCGCTGTTCGGGAAAAGCTCTTGCGAACCGTTCGTGATGCGGGGGGTAGCCTGCGCAAGCGATTGCACGGATCATCCCTCGCCCGCGTCGATATGCCTGGCGGCGACGATTGCGTGGCGATCGAATTTTTCGCCGGCTTGCAGATCACCGGCCGGTGTATGGCGGCAGCGCGCGGCAAAGCTGGATCCGGTTTCGAAGCGCCGGCTCAGACCGGCGCCGTTTTCTCGAGATAGCCGGCGGCAATCTCGCGCATGCGCGCGCGGTCGAAGCTCGGTCCGTGGCCGCCGTGACCGATCCGGATGGGCAGGTCGAGCAGGCGCCGCATCGTCCGGCGGTAGGCCTTGCGGTCCGAATCCGGCAGATCGTCGATGAGATCGGAATCGTAAATGGCGTCGCCGCTGAAAAACAGGCCATCGGCTTGGTCAAACAGCGCAATCGAATCCGGCGAATGGCCGGGCAGATGCAGCACCCTGAACTGGCGGTCGCCGAGATCGACGACATCGCCCTCGTCGAGCTGACGCGAAAGCGGAGCGGGTAAGATCGCATAGTCCTGCGCCCGCCAGCCATCATGTGGCAGCATCGTCACGGCCGCCTCAAGTTCGCGAAACATATCCGCATAGGTCGCGACGTCGTCCATCGTGCGGAAGGCCTCGGCAGTTAGCCGAGGCCCGAGCCGCAGACCGAATTCGTGCAGCGAACCGACATGGTCAAGATGGATATGGGTGGCCACCACGATCAGCGGCTTGCCATCCGGCGTGTCGATATGCGGCTTGAGCGGGGCAATGCCCATGCCGGTATCGACGAGCAGATCGGCGTCCCGTCCGCGCACATGCCAGATATTGGCGCGCACGAGATCATGCACGAAGGGCTCTGTGAGCATCGTGATGGCGTCGTCGACACGCGTTCTTGAGAACCAGTCTGTCATCTGCCCCTCGCCCGGTCATCGAAGTCTATCGCCAACAGCGTCGCCGGGATCCATTCGTCTTCGGCTGACGGCATTGCCGCAAGGCCAGCGTCAACGCATCACAAGAGTTCACTCCACGCAAGATGGCCAAGCGGGTCTTCGCGGGCTGTTCCTTCTGCTATGGAACGAGGCCCTTGCGGAAGCGTTGCCGAAACAGCGTATGCACCTCTGGAGGTTTGACAAGATGAATCGCTCTTTTGCAGGAATGCCGCTGATGGCGCTTGCCGCGGCATTGTCAATTACCTGTCTCGCCCCGGCAAGCCCCGCCCCGGCGTATATTTCCATGACGCCCGCCGCCAGTTCTCATCTGGTGCATGTCGACGAAAACGCCCATTCCCTGTCCCGCGAGGGCGCGCGCATCCTGCGCCGCGATCGTCACAGTGAGCGTCGCGGCGAACCGTATAAGCGCCTGCACCGGGGACGGTACGAGCCCAGCCGGAAATTCGCCGGTCAGGGTCCCAAGGGACACCGGCTGGCGCACCGTGGCAAGGACCGGAGATATGGCTACAATGATCGCCCCGACCGGCAATATCTCTATCAGTTCGGGACGCAACCGAGCCTCCACCGCTACCGGGATGAGCGCCGCGAGAGGCGTCACGGCTATGTCCACCGCCACGACAATCCCGGCCAGTTCAAGGGGTACGGGAGGAAGCCGCGCAGCTATCGCATGCACTCGTTCGACTACAGCACCAGGCCCGCCAAGGGGCCGCTTAAGGACATCCTGACCGCCGTTCCGGACTGAGGCGCAGCCAAGAACGCCATCGATGCGCCATGACTTTCATACCGGCTCGCAAAATCGCTTGCGCGTCGCTTCACACCTTGGTCTTTTGTGCAACGCAACGATGAATCGTGCGTTGTTGCGGGCAGGCCAGCAAGGCCTCGTTGAGGGCTGATGAAAAAACTGTTTTCGCTGCGCTGGTTCCTGCTTGTCATCGGGGCCGGCCTCATACTGACGCTGGCGCCCTGGGCGGCGGACGCTGCCGGGAGCGCGGCGGAAAAGGCCCCGAGCGAGAGCATGTTCGTGGCGCAGATCCTGCTTCTGATCATTGTCGGCCGCCTTTTTGGCGAATTGTTCCAGCGATTTGGCCAGCCTGCCGTAATGGGGCAACTGGTGGCGGGCATACTGCTTGGGCCATCGCTTTTCGGATGGGTGTGGCCGAGCGCCCACCAGCTGGTGTTTCCCGGCCAAGGCATGATCATGATCGACGCCGTGGCCAAGCTCGGCGTCCTGATGCTGCTGCTGCTGACCGGCATGGAAACCGACCTGAAACTGGTTCGCAGGGTGGGCGCAGCCTGCGTTTCCATCTCCATCACCGGTGTGCTGGTGCCGTTCGCCTGCAGCTTCGCCCTGGCGCAGTTTCTGCCGGCCTCGTTGCTTCCCGAGACCAGCCAGCGTGTCGTTGCCGGGCTGTTTCTCGGCACCGCGCTTTCCATATCGTCGGTCAAGATCGTCGCGATGGTGATCCGCGAGATGAATTTCATGCGGCGCAATCTCGGTCAGGTCATCATCTCCTCCGCCATCATCGAAGACACGATCGGCTGGGTCATCATCGCCATAACTTTCGGCATCGCCACCAACGGGCAGCTCGAACTGGTGCCGCTGATCACGACGGTCGCTTCCGTCCTGGCCTTTATCCTGTTCAGCTTTACCATCGGCCGCCGCATCGTCTTCAGCCTGATCCGCTGGACCAATGACTACGCCGAAAGCGAGTACGCCGTCATCAGCATGATCCTGGCGATCATGGGCGTCATGGCCCTGATCACCAACCTGATCGGGGTTCATACCGTGCTCGGCGCCTTCGTCGCAGGCATACTGATCGGCGAATCGCCGATACTGACTGACCACATCGAAGGTGAATTGCGAGGCGTCATCACTGCGCTGTTCATGCCGGTGTTCTTCGGCATGGCCGGGCTGTCTGCCGACCTGACCGTGCTTGCCGATCCGACACTTGCCCTGCTGACGCTCGGCCTGGTGCTTGTCGCAAGCGTCGGCAAGTTCGGCGGCGCCTTCGTCGGCGGAAAGATGGCGGGCATGTCGTGGATGGAGGCGACCGCGGTCGGCTGCGGCATGAATGCGCGCGGCTCGACCGAAGTCATCGTGGCCAGCATCGGCCTGACGATGGGCATCCTTTCGGATGACCTCTTCACCATGATCGTCACCATGGCCGTGATCACCACGCTGGCCATGCCGCCGATGCTGCGCTGGGCGCTGCGCCGGCTACCGGCGGGCGAAGAGGAAAAGCAGCGCATCGACCGCGAAACGCTGGATGAGCGTGGCTTCGTCGCAAAGCTGGAACGCCTGCTGCTGACCGTCGACGACAGTGCCGTGGGCAAGTTCACCGCCTATCTGGCGGGTCTTCTCGGTGGCGCCAACGGCATGCCCATGACGCTGCTGCGGCTGCAAGCCGGCAAGGCCGAAGACGAGAAGAAGGGGGAAAACGTACCTGAAGCCCATGTCGCCGAGGTCGAGAAGGGCGCGGAGGCCAGCGCCGCGGTCATCAGGCAGGGGGACGAAGGCGCCGTCGCGAAAATGCACCTTGCCTCGCGCAGCGAATTCGAGGCGACCGGAAAGACCATCGCCGAGGAAGCCCGCAAGGGCTACAGCATGTTGCTGGTCGGCCTGAAGAACGCCGTCACGTCGAAGGGCGCATTCTCCAAGCGCGTCAACGACATCACCGGCGGCTTCGAGGGGCCGGCTTTCATCGTCGCCAAAGGCACGCCGGGCGGCAGGATGGCGACCCTCGATACCGGTTCCACCATCCTGGTGCCTGTCAACGGCACGGATGTATCGCGGCGCGCCTTCGACCTGGCGCTCTCGCTGGCGCGGCCCACGGGCGCACGGGTCAGGGCGCTCTATGTCTCACGCGAGACAAGAGGCGAAGGTCGCCGGGGATCCCTGGCGACGCGCCGCGAGGAGGCGGTTCTCAAGGATATGGTGATCATGGCCGAGCGATATGGCGTCGAAATCCAGACCGCCATCCGCAAGCGCGGCGCGGCCCAGGACGCCATCATCAAGGAAGCTGAAAAGGGCGTGACCATGATCATGATGGGGGTCACCCCGCGCTCGGGCGAGGATTTGTTTTTTGGCGATACGGCCGCCAGGGTGCTGGAAAAGGCGGCGGGTCCGATCGTGATGGTGGCTGCGGTGCGCACAAGGCTGGACGAGCCGGAAGCGGAGCCGAAATAGCGCTGCTAGGCTCAGGACTCATTGATTGAGCCAGAAGATGACGGTTGCGGCGATACAGATGGCGGACATGAAGGTGTGGGCGCATCGATCGTAGCGGGTGTGGATGCGCCGCCAGTCTTTG
>JBKJRE010000060.1:0-5111 GCA_046594775.1 Rhizobiaceae bacterium
CTAGGCCGCGATGCGCGGGCTAGAGCAGGCCGGCCCGGATCGCCTCGTCGCGCAGATTCTGGCGCGGGCGCGGGCCGATCTGCTGGATCACCAGCCCGGCGGCCAGTGAACCGAGGTCGCCGCAGCGCTGCAGGTCCAGCCCCGCCGTGTAGCCATAGAGAAAGCCGGCGGCATAGAGGTCGCCGGCGCCGGTCGTGTCGACCAGTTTGGCCAGCGGGATGGCGCTGACGGTCACCGTCTCGTCGCCGCGCACGATCACCGAGCCCCTTTCGGAGCGGGTGACGACGGCGAGACGGCAGTCCTTGCGAATCCGCTCCACCGCGTCACCGAAGGAATCCGTCTGGTAGAGCGACCTGATCTCGCTGTCGTTGGCGAACATGATATCGACCGTGCCAGACCGCATCAGTTCGAGGAATTCCTCACGATAGCGGTCGACGCAAAACGCATCCGAAAGCGTCATCGAGACTTCCCGGCCCGCGGCATGGGCAAGATCGGCGGTCAGGCGAATGGCGTCCTTGGCGCGCGGCGGATCCCAGAGATATCCCTCGAAATAGGTCACCTTCGCAGCCGCCGCCTTGTCGGCCTCGACATCCTCGGGCCCGAGCTCGACGCAGGCGCCGAGATAGGTGTTCATCGAGCGCTCGCCGTCCGGCGTCACGAAGATCATCGAACGGGCCGTCGCCGGCTCGCCGGAGAGCGGCGCCGTGTCGAAGGCGACGCCCTGGGCGCGAATGTCGTGGGTGTAGATATCGCCAAGCTGGTCTTTCGACACCTTGCCGAAGAAGGCGGCGCGGCCGCCCAGGCTGGCGACGCCGGCTGCGGTATTGCCAGCGCTGCCGCCCGAGGCCTCGAGCGCCGGCCCCATGCGACTGTAGAGCAGGCGGGCGCGCTCGGCATCGATCAGGTTCATGGCGCCCTTGATGATGCCGTTTTCGTCGAGGAAAGCCTCGTCGCACTGAGCAATGATGTCGACAATGGCATTACCGATGCAAAGCACGTCATAGTCGCTCATCAAGGTCTCCGGAAAGCGGCGGGCGGGATATTTGGCATGGCGGGCGCTGGCGGGTCTACAAGCTGTGGCGCCGTTTGCAAACCCGTGACGCCGGCCTTTCTTGCCGCACGCACCGACGCCGCCTATCTGATATCCCGGAACTGGAGAGAAAATGATCCTCGACGCCGCCCGCGCCGCTGCCAGTCAGCTTTTCACCGCCGCATTCCGTGGCGTCTTCATCAAGACGCTCGGACTGACATTCCTGGCGCTTGTCGGGTTCTGGCTCGGGCTCAAGGAGATTTTTGACTGGCTGGCGCTGCCCTGGATCGATGCGCTTCTGCCCGGCTGGCCTGCGTGGGCCAGCTGGCTTGGCTTCATCGCCGCCCTTCTGGCCGGCATCGGGTTGGCGTTGATGCTCGCCTTGCTGATTGCCCCGGTGACGGCGATGGTGGCAGGGCTGTTCCTCGACGACGTCGCCGAGACCGTGGAGCGCCTCGACTATCCGCGGGAGACTCCGGGGCGTCCGGTTCCGGCCCTGGCAGCGTTGATCATGGCGCTGAAATTTCTCTTCGTCGTGATCCTCGGAAACCTGTTTGCCCTGTTGCTGCTCTTCGTTCCAGGCATCAACATCGCGGCGTTCTTCGTGGTCAACGGCTATCTTCTGGGCCGCGAATTCTTCGAGTTTGCCGCCATGCGCTTCCGGACCGAAGCCGATGCCAAGGCGCTGCGGCGTCGGAATTCCGGCACGGTGTTCGTCGCCGGCCTGGTGATCGCCGGCTTCCTGGCGGTGCCACTGCTCAACCTGCTGACGCCGCTCTTTGCCGCGGCGATGATGGTGCATCTGCACAAGATGGTGTCAGCGCGCGACCGCGAAAGCAGTCAGAACACCCGAAACTTTACCTGAGCGAACAGGAGGGCCTGGAGAACAGCTCCTGGGCCCGCGCGAAGGGCATGCCGGCCCGGGCAAATCCGAAACTTCCCTCACGCAGCATTTCGCGCGAAGCGTTTTCCAGCATGCCATAGGCGAAGGTTGCGAGTTTAGAGCCGAGGGATATGCGGCTTGCGCCCGCCTCCTGGAGCGCCTTGACCGTGAAGGTCGGAACAGCCAGCACATTGACCGGCTTGGTCACCGCATCGCAGACGCTGCCGACCTTGTCCATTTCACTCAAACCGGGGGCATAAAGCACGTCCGCACCAGCCGCCTCGAAGGCTTGAAGGCGCTTGATCGTGTCGTCGATATCCGGCCGGTTCCAGAGGAAGTTCTCGGCCCGCGCCGTCAGGACAAAATCCTGCTTGAGCGCACGGGCAGCTTCCGCGGCCGCCGCGATCCGATCGACGGCCAGCGCAAAATCATAAATCGGCTCGCCGGGATCGCCGGTATGATCCTCGATCGAACATCCTGCGAGCCCGGCGGCGGCCGCGGCAAACACCGTTTCGGCCGCACTCTCCGGCGAATCGCCCTTGCCGCGTTCGAGGTCAGCGGACACCGGAAGATCGGTCGCGGCTGCCATCTCGCGGCAATGGTGGATCATCATCTCGAAACTGACGCCGCCATCGGGCAGGCCGCGCGAGAAGGCGAAGCCGGCGCTGGTCGTGGCCAGCGCCTTGAAACCGCATGAGGCGAGCAATCTTGCCGTGCCGATGTCCCAGGGATTGGGAATGACGAATGGCGCGCCGGCATGGTGCAGGTCGCGGAAGATCTTGCCCTTGTCCATGTCAATTGTCCCGAAAAGGCGTCAGCAACGCCGACGCGTTTTGCCTTCGATGTCTTCCAAATGTAGCAATCCGCGCGCGACGCGGCAAACCCGCTCCTTTGGGCCAGCGGAGGTCCTGGCCGCTCCGGCGTTCAATTGGTGCCGGTTGACCCGAAACCGCCTGCGCCCCGTTGCGTCTCCGCGGCAAGGCTCCGCTCCTCGAGGCTGGCACGGGCAACGGCCGCAATGACGATCTGGGCAACACGCATGCCGCGCGTCACCAGAAAATCATCATGGCCCAGATTGACCAGTAGAACCTTGACCTCGCCACGATAGTCCCCGTCGATGGTGCCCGGGGTGTTGAGACAGGTGATGCCGTGTTTCATGGCGAGGCCCGAGCGGGGCCGAACCTGGCCTTCGAAGCCATCCGGTATCTCAAAAACCAGGCCCGTAGGCACCAGCGCCCGCCTCCCCGGCTGCAGAAGAAGCGGCCGGTCTTCCGGAACGGCGGCGCGCAGATCCATGCCAGCAGCACCTGCGGTTTCATAAGACGGCAGCGGCAGATCAGCGCCATGCGGCAGCCTGACCAAGCCGAGCAAAGGGTGATGTGACGGAGCGCAATCCATGGATGTCATGCTCTTGAAAATACGCGTTCGCCGGTCAATTGCACAGGTGCATAATCAACCGGTTTTCTTTCACCGCAGTTCAACGGGTACGACGGTTGTCTCCTTTATTTCCTCCATGACGAAGGAGGCCGAGACATCCGAAAGCGGCACTTTGGCGATGAGCCTCTGATAGAGTCGGTCATAGGCCTTCACGTCCGCGACGCGGGCGCGCAGAACGTAGTCGAGATCGCCCGACATCCGATAAGCGCCAATGATTTCGGGAAAGGACGTCACGGCGCTTCTGAATCGCGCCAGCCAGTCCGGGTCATGGCTGGAAGTACGGATCAGCATGAATACCGACAGGCCAAGCCCAAGTTTCTCGGCATCGACCAGCGCCACCCGAGCCGTGATGAACCCGTCGCTCTCAAGCCGTCGCATGCGCCTCCAGCAGGCGTTGCGGGACAGATTGATTCGATCCGACATCTGATCGGCAGACAGCGTGCCGTCACGCTGCAGTTCAGCGAGGATCCTTCGATCGGTTTCATCCGTCTTTTCGGTCATGAAAGGATGTTTGTCTCATGCCAAGGCTCGATTCAAGCACAGATTGAGACAAACCCACGCATGGCGTGGTGCACAATGTGGAAATGAAACAACACCGGGACACCTGACCCATGGCCACGCGCATTGCACGACTGTTCATCGACCATCCGGCTTCGGTCGACGAGACCTATCTCGGCCATATGGCATTTGCCCTGTGGTTCGCGGCCAAGCTTTTTCTTGCCGCATCGGCAGCACTGGTCCATGCGGTGTTGCCGTTCCTGTGCCAGACAACGGCAAGCAGCATCATTCGCGAGCTTTATGAGCGGAACCACAACAGGGGCCGATAGCGCTTCACTTCGACGCGGTTCGTCTGGCCAGCGCGACGCAAGAAGGGTTTCGTCCCCGGCGAACCCGCGTTCGGGAACGAGCGACCCGAAGCGCTGCTTCGCGACCCCCAAGGGATTTACAAATCGGTTGCGTCGGCGTTCCGTCGGGTCCTGGTTTATGGAGCCGTGTCATGATCCTTGGAATGACTGTTTCGACCTTCACCACCGTCCATGTCCTGATCAGTCTGATCGCCTTTGTCAGCGGTCTCGTCGTACTATGGAGCATGTTCGCGGCAAACAGGACGAGCCGCATGACCTTCGTGTTTCTGTTGACGACCGCGCTAACGACGCTCACCGGGTTTCTCTTTCCGATTACGGCATTCACCCCCGCTATCGGCGTCGGCATTGTCTCGACCATCGTGCTGGTGATCACGCTGGCCGCCCTCTACCTCTTCCGCCTGCGCGGGCCGTGGCGCGCGGTCTATGTCGTCGGCGCCGTCCTGTCGCTCTACCTCAACGTGTTCGTGCTGGTGGCGCAGTCCTTCCAGAAGGTGCCGGCGCTGAATGAACTCGCTCCGAATGGCTCGGAATCGCCTTTCAGCATTGCTCAAGGGATCGCGCTGGTGATTTTCATTGTTGCCGGCCTGGTGTCGTTGCGGCGATTCCACCCGGTCGGCTAAAGCCCGGCCGCCCGCACCGCTTCGGCGGAGCCTCCGAGAGCGGGGCTCCGTCTCTTCCGTACCGGTCAGACTGACCTTGTCCATTTCCGTTCGACAGCACAAATCCCGGCTGCTAGAACCCGCGCCACACGGGATCCCACGATATTGGCTGAAGACATAAAAAAGGCGGTGGCGCGCCGGCGCACATTCGCGATCATCGCACACCCGGACGCGGGCAAGACGACGCTGACCGAAAAGCTGCTGCTGTTCGGCGGCGCCATCCAGCTCGCCGGCGA
>JBKJRE010000156.1:0-2629 GCA_046594775.1 Rhizobiaceae bacterium
TGCGGCGAATTGATTCACCCCATCTCGCTCAGCAGAGGCAGAAACCACGACCGATTTTGTACAAAGTCAAGCTCAGACAAGTTGAATGCGATGGTAAACGCAGGGTTGGCGCTCAACCGTGGGAATGCGGGTAGGGGTGAGATGTCCAAAGACGAGGCTGCAAAGCCAGCGCGCGGCGGATCGGCGCGCGACGCTTCCGCGTCGAAGCGGGACGGCGCATCCGTGCCGTCGGGGGGCGCCTTCGACGAACAGGAGCTGCGAGACCTGGTGGCGCTGGGAGCGGACTGGGTCTGGGAAACCGACGAGGAGCTGAATTTTTCCTGGCTTTCGCCGGAATTCGAGACCGTTACCGGCGTCGATCCCACGGACGTTCTGGGTCGCAACCGGGTCCATTTTCTGGTTCAGGTGTCGAGCGTCTCAAAGAGCGCCGGGGCGCATTTCGAAACCATGCAGGCCCGCAAACCCTTCCGCAACTTCGTCTACAGACTAAAGGGAAGCCGTCAGGACAGCCGCTGGATTTCGGTAAGCGGCAATCCACGCTTTGCAGCGGACGGAAGCTTCATCGGCTACCGCGGGGTCGGCCACAATGTGACGGCCCTGGCTGCTTCCTTCGAGGAACTGCAGGAGATTCACAGCCAGATCGCCGGCACGGAAGTGCGCGACAAGGTTTTCAGGGCCGCGCGCGCTGGCGACAGCCAACTCGAGCGCATGATGGATGCGCTCGATGTGATGAGCGACGCGTTCTGCTACTACGAGGCCAGCGGGTCGATCGTTCTCTACAATGAGGCGCTCCTGTCGATGTATGGCGGTCTCGCCGATGTCATCAGGCCGGGACTGACATTCGCGCAGCTAGTCGATGCCGGGCTCGAACGCGGTTACTGGGACCTGGAAGGCATGCCGCCGGCGCAATGGCGTGAAAAGGCGCTTTCGGGCCGCACCGATCCGGCCGGTTTCCGGTGGATGATCAAGCTCGCCGACGGCCGGGTCTACATACACCGCGAGGTCCGGACAGCGGATGGCGGCACCATCGCGACCTGCACCGACATCACCGAGATGGAAAGCCGCCGGGCCGAACTCGCACGCGCCAGCGAAACGAGCCGGCAGCTGCTTTCCGACCTCGAGCGGTCGCTCGATTCAATGCAGATGGGCGTCGTGCTGCTGGACGCCGATCTCAACGCGACGATCATCAACCAGGCTTTCTACCAGCTCTGGGAAATCAGCCCCGAGCACGTCCCCGCCGGCAGCCCTTTCAGGGCGCTGCTGAACATAAACCGCCATGCCGGCATCTACCATGTCGCTGCAGAGCGATGGGAAGACTATGTCGAGTCACGGCTGGCCGAAATCCGCGCGGGCGACGTTGCGCCCCGGGAATTCAGGCGTCTGGACGGCCGCACCATGATCTATTCGGTGACATCCCTGTCCGAGGGGAAGAGGCTCGTCTGCTACTACGACGTCAGCGAGATGAAGAACCGCGAAGCCGAGATCGCCGCAGCGCTGGAGCGTTCGCGGCTGGCCGAACTGGCGATCAATTCCGTGACCGACCCGATCTTCGTCAAGGACGAAAACCTTCGCTTCGTGCTCGTCAACGACGCCTTTGCAGCAATCTTCGACACAAGCCCCGCCGACATGCTCGGTCGCCTGGCCATCGAATTCCTGCCGGCGGATGATGTCGCCGAGTTCGAACGCTCCGAGCGGCACGTGCTGGCGACCGGGGAGCGCTACGAAGTTGAAGAGACCTTTGAAGAGGCGGGGGAGACACGCTCGCGCATCGTGCAAAAGAACAGGGTGCAGGTCGAAAACGGCCGGAATTTCGTCGCTTGCGTGGTTTTCGACGTCACCGAGATCATGCGACGCGAAACCGAGGCAATACAGGCCCGGCAACGCCTGGCCGACGTGCTCGACATGCTTCCGGCCGGGGTTTTCATCTACGACAATGACGACACATTCCTGTTTGCCAACAAGGTGATCAGGGAGTCGATGCCGGCGATGAAGCCGGCGTGGCAGACCGGGCGAAGCTTTCGCGAGGCCATGGAACTGGGCCACTCGCTCGGCTATTTCCGCACGAGCGGCGATTTAGAGATCGATGCGCTCTACGATGCCGACGCCGACGCGTGGGTGGACGCGATGCTGGCGCACTACCGGCGTTCCAACGTTGTCTTCGAGCGCAGCAAGCCCGATGGACGCTGATTCCAGGTCGTCGACATGCGCACCCAGGACGGGACCTTCATCGGGGTGCGGGTCGACATCACCGAGCTCAAGGAACGGGAGAAGGCGCTGCGCGCCAGCATGCGCGAGATCGAACTGTTTCATCATGTTCTGGACGAGCTTCCGGTCGCCACTTACGTCAAGTCCAAGGAACTGGCGTTCGAGTTTGTCAACAAGGCATGGACGGTGATGACCGGCGTCTCCAAGGAAGAGGCTATCGGACATACCGATCGCGACTTCTTCGGCGACGAGGGCGAGGGATTTGCCGGACGCGACATGGAAGTGATCAACGTCGGCAAAACCATCGAGACCGAGGAATCGCTGACCCATCGCGATGGCACGCATCGCCAGTTGATCGCCAGGAAGAGCCGGCTTGCGGCAAGCGACGGCGCCATCCTCATGGGGTAATCGCGGGAGCGAGTTG
>JBKJRE010000284.1:0-2937 GCA_046594775.1 Rhizobiaceae bacterium
CTTGGCTTCCGCGTCCGAGGCCGTGTCAGAGACGGTGTACACCGTCGCGCCGCGAACGCCCTTCAGCCGAATCGTGTCAGCGTGGATCGACAGAAAAAGATCGGCCTCGTGCCGACGCGCGATTGCCACGCGGTCGTCCAGGCGCAGGAATTCGTCGCTCTCGCGCGTCATGAAGACCTGATAGCGGCCGTCCTTGCGCAGCAGATCGCGCAGTTCGGTCGCAAACATAAGCGTGATTTCCTTTTCGACCGTGCCGTTTGGCCCCTCCGCCCCTCCATCGATGCCACCGTGGCCGGCGTCAATGACAACCGTGAAGCGGTCGTCCGGCGCTGGTTTGCCCAGCCGGTCACCCTTGGGGGTCGCCTGCGTCGAACCGGTTGTTTCAGCCTGGGTAGAGAGCGCTTCGTTGAAGGCGGCGTCCGATGCAGCTGAAAGGTCGGCGACCAGCCTGAAGCCAGGAGATGTCTCATTGGGCAGAATCTCGAATCGTTCGACTGTAAAGGGACCTTTCGCGGTCAGGATAAACCTCGACGTATGATCGCCGAGATCACCGAAGCGCACCCCCGTCACGAGCCCCCTCTCCTTCAACTCGGCCGGATCGAGAACAAAACGGGTTTGCGGCAGGTCGACAACAAGACGATGAGGCGCGCGCAAGAGAAAAAATTTCGGGTCCGGCTCGCTGTCGAAATTCAGCACGACGCGCGTGTGCAGCGCATCGCCGGCCATCTTGTAGTCCCGGGCCAGGAGAGGAGCAGCAAGCGCGCCCGGCAACGTGCCAATGACAATCGCCAGCAATATCGCCGCGACTCCCAAAAGGCGGCTTTTGCTGCGATGGACCTCTCCCCTACGACTCGCCCTGGCTGCCATGCCTCCAATTCACCCTTTGTCGCTGTGCGCTTCAGCCCGCACAGGCAATATCGACTGTTAACGAAAGGTATCCGGATAAGGTTAACCAAGCCTTTTCGAAGATTACTGCCGTCGCGGAACCAATTTGCCGGCATCTGAAAACGGGGTTGCCTAAAACGTCGCCAAATCATAAAAGCGACAGCGGATCACTGCAATGTCTGGAAACCGTCTCCGCCGCTGCTCCCAAGTATAGTATGGCGACGACAAGGCGGCTCCAATCGTGCTTTAGCGATAATGGCGGGAGTGATGCCGACGGATTTCGTCAGGGTGTTCCGGTGGCGCGGAAATCTTGCCGCAAGGAAAACGGCCGGAGAACGATGGATCCGCGCCGGCTCTTCACGAGCAAAGCAGCTGGTCCGGTTATTTCCGGGCTTCAATTCAAGATGGTTCCGCAAAGGTAACGCGATGGCTTCTGGCGCAACTATGGAAAGGTCCGCACGATACCGCGCCGATTTGGCAGCGGGCGGCACCGCCATGACGCCGGACCTTCGGCGAGCGGACGCAATAGGATCCGGTACTCCACCAGGCTCACGGCGGCAGGGGATTTCCCTTGCGCTGCAGCTGGCGCGACTGACCGGAGGGAAAACAAACAATGCCCAACAAAATGCTTATCGATGCCTCCCACCCGGAGGAAACACGGGTCGTCGTCGTTCGCGGTAGCCGGATCGAGGAGTTCGACTTCGAGTCGCAGGACAAGAAACAGTTAAAAGGCAACATCTATCTCGCCCGTGTCACCCGTGTAGAACCTTCGCTCCAGGCGGCTTTCGTCGAGTACGGCGGCAACCGTCACGGTTTTCTGGCGTTCAGCGAAATCCATCCTGACTATTATCAGATCCCGGTAGCCGACCGTCAGGCGCTGTTGCGAGCAGAGGCCGACGAAGCGGCTGAGGAGGAAGACGAAGAAGGCGAGGAACGCGGCCGTGGCCGAAAGCGCCGCCGCGGCGGCAAGAGCCGCGACCGGGGCGAAGCCTCATCGAGGAATGGCGACGCCCACGCCGACGCAGCTGACACCGACTTGTCCTCGACCGAGGCGTTCGATTCGGTCGAAGCCCCTGACGAGAGCAATCTTTCTGGATTAAACCCGGTAGCCGAGGCTGAGCACTCGGATACGGTATCGGCTGAAAGCACCGGTAGCCACGGCGCAACAGCTTCCGCGGACGACGGCCAGCCTTCGGATGACGACACCCCGCCAAAATCCATGGCAGCGGCAGTGGAAGCCGAAGTCGTTTCCGAGCGGGTTACAGAACTTGCCGAGAGCGACCAGTCATCCGGCCTCGACGAGGTGCATTCTTCCAGGTTGGAAGCCGATCAGGAGGTCGAATCGGTCGGCGCCGAAGACGCACTTGAGGAAGTCCGCAATCGCCGCAAGCCGGCCCGTCGCCATTACAAGATCCAGGAAGTCATCAAACGGCGGCAAATCCTGCTTGTGCAGGTCGTCAAGGAAGAGCGCGGCAACAAGGGTGCGGCGCTTACCACGTACCTGTCACTGGCGGGCCGCTATTCGGTGCTGATGCCGAACACGGCGCGCGGCGGTGGCATTTCGCGCAAGATCACCAACGTTCAGGATCGCAAGCGACTTAAGGAGGTGGTCTCCGATCTTGAGGTGCCGCAGGGCATGGGCGTGATCCTGCGTACAGCAGGCGAAAGCCGCACCAAGGCCGAAATCAAGCGCGACTACGAGTATCTCATGCGGCTTTGGGAGAATGTAAGAAGCCTGACGCTCGAATCGACGGCGCCTGCCCTCGTTTACGAAGAAGGCAGCCTGATCAAGCGGTCGGTGCGCGATCTCTATAACAAGGATATCGACGAGATCCTTGTTTCGGGCGATGAGGGATACCGCGAGGCCAAGGACTTCATGCGCATGCTGATGCCCAGCCACGCAAAGGTTGTGCAACCCTATCGCGAAACCACCCCCATCTTCGTTCGGTCGGGTATCGAAGCGCAGCTCGACCGCATGCTGCAACCGCAGGTGACGCTCAAGTCGGGCGGCTACATCATCATCAATCAGACCGAGGCGCTGGTCGCCATCGA
>JBKJRE010000189.1:0-18828 GCA_046594775.1 Rhizobiaceae bacterium
ATGGGCACGACGCGAATCATCGCCGAGACGGGTGCCGGCCAGCATGGCGACGCCTCGGCCACCGTGGCAGCGCGCTTCGGCCTGCCCTGCGTCGTCTATATGGGCGCCACCGACGTCGAGCGCCAGGCGCCCAACGTCTTCCGCATGAAGCTGCTCGGGGCGGAGGTCATTCCGGTGACCTCCGGCCACGGCACGCTGAAGGACGCCATGAACGAGGCGCTGCGCGACTGGGTCACCAATGTCGACGACACCTATTACATGATCGGCACCGCCGCCGGTCCGCACCCCTACCCGGAGATCGTGCGCGACCTGCAGTCCGTGATCGGGCGCGAAACCAAGGAGCAGATGCAGGAGGCCGAGGGGCGTCTGCCGGACCTTCTTGTCGCCGCCGTCGGCGGCGGCTCCAACGCCATCGGACTGTTCCACCCCTTCCTTGACGACCGCTCGGTGAAAATCGTCGGCGTCGAGGCCGGCGGCAAAGGTCTTGAGGGCGAAGAGCATTGTGCCTCGCTGACCGCCGGCTCGCCCGGCGTGCTGCATGGCAACCGCACCTATCTGCTGCAGACCGGCGACGGGCAGATCATGGAAGGCCACTCGATCTCGGCCGGCCTCGACTATCCCGGCATCGGACCGGAGCATTCCTGGCTCAAGGAATCCGGCCGCATCGAGTATGTGCCGATCATGGACACTGAGGCGCTCGAAGCCTTCCAGTTGCTGACCCGGCTCGAAGGGATCATCCCGGCGCTTGAGCCCGCGCATGCGCTCGCCGAGGTCATCAAGCGTGCGCCCAACATGGGCAAGGACCAGATCATCGTCATGAATCTCTGCGGCCGTGGCGACAAGGACATCTTTACCGTCGGCAAGATTCTGGGCATGGAACTGTAGAATGACCACCCGCATCGACAGCCGCATGGCGAAGCTGAAATCCGAAGGCCGGCCGGCACTGGTCACCTATTTCATGGGCGGCGACCCAGACTACGACACCTCGCTGAAGATCATGCAGGCGCTGCCCAAGGCCGGCAGCGACATCATCGAACTCGGCATGCCGTTTTCCGACCCGATGGCCGATGGCCCGGCAATCCAGGCCGCCGGCCTGCGCGCGCTGAGAGCAGGCCATAGCCTGGTCAAAACGCTGAAAATGGCCGCAGACTTCCGCAAGGACGACAACGAGACGCCGATCGTCCTGATGGGCTACTACAACCCGATCTACGTATATGGCGTCGACCGGTTCCTGACCGACGCGATTGCGTCCGGCATTGACGGGCTTATCGTCGTCGACCTGCCGCCGGAGATGGACGTGGAACTGTGCATCCCGGCGCTGAAGGCCGGCATCAACTTCATTCGTCTTGCAACGCCGACCACCGACGACAAGCGGCTGCCCAAGGTGCTCGAGAACACGTCGGGCTTCGTCTATTACGTCTCGATGACCGGCATTACCGGCTCGGCGCTTACCGATACGCCCAAGGTCGCGGCGGCAGTGCGGCGCATCAAGGGACACACCGACCTGCCGGTCTGCGTCGGCTTCGGCGTCAAGACCGCCGAGCAGGCGCGCACTATCGGCGCGTCGGCCGACGGCGTGGTGGTCGGCACGGCCATCGTCAACACCGTCGCCAACGTGCTCGACCCCGAGGGCGGCACGGCCGCCGACCCGGCAGAGGCCGTCGCCACGCTTGTCAGAAGTCTGGCGCAGGGCGTACGCTCGGCCCGCCTTGCTCCCGCCGAATAGTTTGCCCATCTTGTTCCCGAACAGGGATTTCTGCGCATGAACTGGATTACCAGCTACGTCCGCCCGAAGATCAACTCGATGCTCGGTCGCCGCGACATTCCCGAAAATCTCTGGATCAAGGATCCCGAGAGCGGCGAAATGGTGTTTCACAAGGATCTTGAAGGCAACCAGTACGTCATCCCGTCCTCGGGTCACCACATGAAGATCTCGGCCCGTGAGAGGCTGAAATATTTCCTGGACGACGGCAAATACGAGGTGCTCGACAATCCCAGGGTCTTTGCCGACCCGCTGAAATTCCGGGACGAGAAACGTTATGTCGACCGGCTGAAGGACGCGCGGACCAAGACCGGCCTTGATGACGCAATTCTGTCGGGCCTCGGCACGGTCGAGGGCCTCGCGGTCGTCGCCACGGTACAGGACTTCGCCTTCATGGGCGGCTCGCTCGGCATGGCGGCGGGCGACGCGATCATCAAGGCCTTCGAAACCGCGGTCGCGACAAAGCGGCCGATGATCCTGTTCGCGGCATCGGGCGGCGCGCGCATGCAGGAGGGCATCCTGTCGCTGATGCAGCTGCCGCGCACCACCGTCGCTGTCGACCGGCTGAAGGAAGCCGGCCTGCCTTACATCGTTGTGCTGACCAACCCGACTACCGGCGGCGTCACCGCCTCCTATGCCATGCTTGGCGACGTGCATATCGCCGAACCCGGGGCGCTGATCGGCTTTGCCGGGCCACGCGTCATCGAACAGACCATCCGTGAAAAACTGCCCGAAGGCTTCCAGCGCGCCGAATATCTGATGGAGCATGGCATGGTCGATATGGTGGTGTCGCGGCTCGAACTCAGATCGACCATTGCAAGGCTGCTGAAGATCCTGCTCAAGGTGCCGGTAGAGGAACCGGCGATGGAGCCCGAGACCCTGCCGCCTGCGGTCGTCGAGACCCAGGCACGGCCGCAGGCCTGACACCTCATCCGGCTACCAAACGGCAATTGCGTGTCGGCCAGCGCGCACTTAGGATTCCCCCATGACGACCCTGCTCGCCGACCTTGAAATCGAGCGCCTGATGGCGTTGCATCCGAAGGGCTACGACCTTTCGCTTGGCCGGATTGCGCGCCTGCTGGACCGGATTGGCAACCCGCAGGACAGGCTGCCGCCGGTCATTCACATTGCCGGTACCAACGGCAAGGGCTCCGCCGCCGCCTTCGCGCGCGCCCTTCTGGAGGCCGCAGGCTACCGCGTTCACGTCCACACCTCGCCGCATCTGGTCAACTGGCACGAACGCTACCGTATGGCGGGCGATGAGGGCGGCAAGTTTGTCGATGACGGGCTGCTTGCCCGCACCATCTCCCGGGTAGCCGACGCAAACCGGGGCGAACAGATCACCGTGTTCGAAATTCTGACCGCCGTCGCCTTCCTGCTGTTTTCGGAGCATCCGGCTGATGCGGCGATCATCGAGGTCGGACTTGGCGGACGCTTCGACGCCACCAATGTGATTCGGCATCCGGCCTCGACGCTGATCATGCCGGTCTCGCTCGACCACGAGGCCTATCTCGGCGACCGGGTCGAGTTGATCGCATCTGAAAAAGCCGGCATCATCAAGCCGGGCGTCCCGGTGGTTATCGGTGCGCAGGAGAGCGACACCGCCCAGGATGTGATGATAGAGGCGGCCGCTCGTCTTGGCAGCGACGTCACAATCTACGGTCAGGACTTCCTCGCCTACGAGGAAAACGGGCGCATGGTCTACCAGGACGAGGACGGACTTATGGACCTGCCGTCACCCCGCCTGCCGGGAAGGCACCAGTACTCCAACGCCGCCGCAGCCATCGCGGCGGTAAAGGCGGCGGGATTCGTCATCAGCCAGGCCGATGCGGAACGCGCCATGACGAAGGTCTACTGGCCTGGCCGCATGCAGCGTCTGCCTTCGGGCAGCCTGACCGAGAAAGGTCCGGTCGGCGCCGAAATCTGGCTCGACGGGGGGCATAATCCGGGTGCGGGCCTCGTCGTCGCCGAGGCGCTAGTCGAGCAGGAGGAGAAGGATCCGCGGCCGCTTTTCCTGATCTGCGGCATGATCAACACCAAGGACCAGACCGGCTACTTCCACGCCTTCGTGGGCATGGCGAGGCATGTCTATGCGGTGCCCGTCGGCGCCAGCGATGCCGGCGTGCCGAATACCGAACTGGCGATCCGCGCCATCGAGGCCGGACTTTCGGCCGAACCGGTCGATTCGGTCGCCAATGCGTTAATGCTGCTGCGCGCGACATGGAGCATCGACGAACCGCCGCCGCGCATTTTGATCGGCGGATCGCTCTATCTGGCCGGTGCCGTTCTCGCTGAGAACGGCACGCCGCCGGAATAGCCTCTTGTTCCGGCTGCGCTACTTGAGCTCGATCTCGATAAAGGCGTACTCGCCCTCATTGGCGCTGACCACATCGTGCTCAACGCCCTCGCCGCGAAAATAGGGGACGCCCTTTTTCAGTTCGGCGAAGCTTTCACCCTCCGACGTCACCAGCTTCAGCCTGCCGTCCATCAGGGGCACGATGACATAATCATGTGCGTGCCGGTGCCAGCCTGTGTTCTGGCCGGGCGCGAAACGATGCTCGGTAACGACGACGCGTTCATTGTCGATGAGGACGGTGGCCTTTGCGGATCCGGTCATGATTTGCTCCTGGGTTTCGGGTGGAACAATCAGGTCTGAGTTTGAGGCCGGGATCGAGAGCCAGCTGCCGGAATTGTCACGGCCAGCAAAAAAGCCCGGCGCCAGAGCCGGGCTTTGCAACTCGCCGAGTGGGCAACCGCTCAGGCTGTGACGTTCCCGCCGATCCAATGCGAAAGCGCGGTCTTGGGCAGCGCACCAACCTTGATGTCAGCCACTTCGCCGTCCTTGAAGATCATCAGCGTCGGGATCGAACGCACGCCGAACTGGGCGGCAATCTCAGGATTTTCGTCGATGTTGAGCTTGGTGATCTTCACCTTGCCGGCCATTTCGGTCGAAATTTCCTCGAGCGACGGTCCGATCATCTTGCAGGGACCGCACCATTCAGCCCAGAAATCGACCACGACCGGTCCTTCCGCCTCCAGAACGTCTGTCTTGAAGTTGTTGTTGTCCACCTTGACGGTTGCCATTGAGAGCACCTTTCAGAAATTCAGTTGGCTGATATGTGGTGTGTGGCCGGCTGCATTCAAGCGGCTTTTGTTTCATGCCTGCGTGAGTCGGGCAAGCGCATCATCCATCACAGTTTCGGGTACGGTGATCAGGCGGGGAGCGTCGGTGAAGAGCAGCGCCGCAGAAATGGGCCGGTCCGGATAGAGTGGCTGCAGCAGCGTACGGTAGAGCGCCATCTGGATGACGTAGGAGGGCGGCACTTCCGCAATGGCGGACGGTGCGGGCCGATTGGTCTTGTAGTCAACGATCAGCACCTCACTTTCGGCCACCGCCAGACGGTCGATCTTGCCGCTGACCTGACGCTTCTGTCCCCTGACTGTCAGATCGCCCATGATCGCAACCTCGGCGCGCGACCCGGGCGAAAAGATCGGCGCAAAACCGGGATTGGCCATCACGGCCACGACCAGGCGCAGGGCCTGTGCCCGATCCTCGGGCGGCCAGTCCGCCGCCGCCCGTTCGAGATAGCGCTCGGCCGCGGCGAGGCGCCTGTCCCCAGCCAATCCTGGCAGCATCTGCAGCAGCTTGTGCATCGCCAGACCGCGCGCGATGGCGAAGCCCGGCAAGGCTTCGTCGTCGAGCACAGGCGAGCGGTCCGAAATCACCGTCTCGCGTATGTCGTCGATCAGAATCGACGCGCCGGACGGCGACAGCGGGCGCGGCAAAACTTCATCCGGCGACAGGCGTTCGAAGCGGGGCAATGGCGCATGGCCAGCCGGCGCGGTCGCAGCGGCGACAGTGGCGGGCGAGACCGGCGCCGCCTTGCTGCTCTGATACCGATACAACGGTTCGCCGGTCACAGGATGCGGCAGTTCCTGCGTCCCTTGGGCGTCTATCAGCGCCCGCCCGACGATCTGGTGCCAGGTCGCCGGATTCTGTGCACGCTTTCCATGGTAGCCGCAGACGATCAGCCTGTCCTCGGCGCGCGTCATGCCGACATAAAGCAACCGGCGGTATTCGTCGTCGGCGAGTTCCTTGGCCCGCACTGCTGCTTCCTTCGAAAATCCGTTGGCGACCTCGGCTCCTGATCGCCAGAGGTAACCGATGCCCCGACCGCTGATTGTCTTCAGCTTGAACGGCATCAGTCGCGGCAGGTGCGAATCGCTGAATGGGGCCGCGCCACCGTCGACCAGGAACACCACCGGCGCCTCCAGCCCCTTGGCCGCGTGGACCGTCATGATGCGCACCTCGTTGCGGCCCTGATCCATCTCGCGCTTGATCTCGGGGCCGGCGCTTTCAAGCGTCGCCAGAAAGGCCTCCAGCCCCGGCAGGCCGGTGCGCTCCTCGGCGAGGCAAAAGCTCAGGAACTCGTCCAGAATGTCGCCGGCCTCCTGACCAAGCCGCGCGATCATGCTTCGGCGCACGCCATCGCGGCCGAGCACGCCGGCATAGAACTCGAAGACCGGCCGGAACGCCGCCTCGTCGGCCCAGCTTTCCAATTGCGCGGCAACGGCTTTCAATTGCGCATCCGACTGTCCATGCAGGCGCAGCGAGGACTGCAGCGAGCGGCCGGCTGGCCGACCCGATGCGAGGTCGAATAGCGTCTCCTCGCTGACGCCAAAGATCGGGCTGCGCAACACGGCGGCGAGGGACAAATCGTCCTCCGGCTGCACGAGAAAGCGGCCGAGTGCGGCGAGGTCCTTGACCGCGATATGGCCGGACAGACTCAGACGATCGGCGCCGGCAACCGGAACCCCCTTTTCCTTGAGGCTCCTTGCCAGTGCATGAACGAAACTGTCCCGCTTGCGCACCAGCACCATCACGTCGCCGGGCGTCAGCTTGCGGCCCTTGCCCTCGATGATCTCGCCCGAATCGACCCATCGCTTGATGGTTGCCGCGACCGTTTCGGCTACCCGTACTGCCGGCGCCCGCGCGTGATCGACCGGTTCGGCCCAGTCGTCGGGCTCGTCCACCGCATCTGCGCCCAGCGACGGCCACAACTCGACATAGCCGGGTTCCTGGTCGCGGATGGCGTCGTGTCGCACCGGGTCGGGATCATGGCTAATTCCCCGCCGCGCCTCGTCGCTGGCAAAGACCAGGTCGACGGCATGCAGCACGTCATTGGTCGAACGGAAGGACAGCGTCAGTCTTACACGCTCGAATCCGGCATTCGCCTCGCGAATGCGGCGCGAGAATTCATAACCGGTCTCGGCGAAAGACTCGGGTCTGGCGCCCTGGAAAGAGTAGATCGACTGCTTCTCGTCGCCGACGGCAAAGACGGTCCTGTGCACGTCATCCCGCGCGCCCTGGCCGGCAAAGAACTCGCTCGCCAGACGTCGCACCACTTCCCACTGATCCGGGCTGGTGTCCTGGGCTTCGTCGAGCAGTATATGGTCGATGCCCTGGTCGAGCTTGTATTGCACCCAGGCGCCGGCGTCCTCGCGCGCCAAAAGCCTCACCGTGCGCGTGATCAGATCGTTGAAGTCGAGAAATCCGCGCGCCGATTTCAGTTGTTCGTAGCGCCCGATCATCCAGTCGGCGACGGTCAGCGCGGCGCTGGTGCCCTCCAGCATGCGGAACAGCGTCATGCGGTCCGTCGCCTCGATGAGAGCCGCCGCGGCGGCACTGTAGCGCCCGGGCAAATCCGGCATGACCGCGACCAGCGCCTTCTTGAATGCCTTGGTCACGTCATAGGGATCGCCGTCGGCTTTCAGGAATCCCTTGGCGAAAAGGGAAAGCCGCCTTACCGGATCGTTTTCGGCAAAACCCTGGGCGGCATAGGGCACGATGTTGTTCAGAACGGTGCGCGCATCGCTGGCTTCGGCCTCTGCGATCAGCCGTTCGAACTCCAACGCCGAGAAACCGGGAAGTGGCCAGACAGACCCGGCAATCCCATCGGCCGTTTCGCCGGGCGCAAAGCCGAACTCGTCGAACAGCGGCGACCTCGGCCCGGCATCTCCGGTAAGATCTTCATCAATGAAGGCGCGCAAGCCGTCGCGCTTGTAGACGATCTCTCGCAACAGGGCGTCCAGCCCCGCCTCTCCGCCGCGCTCAAGCACTGTCGCGAAGGCCTCGCCGAGTTCCGGGTTGCCCGCGACTGCAATGGTAAGCATTTCGCGCTTCGCGGTGGCGAAGAGAACCTGCTCCATCCGCTGGTCGAGCATCTGGAATTGCGCGGCGATATTGGCTTCAAGCGGAAACTGGTGCAGCACTGCTTCGCAGAAGGCGTGGATCGTCTGGATCTTCACGCCACCCGGCGTCTCCAGGGCTTCAGCAAAGAGGCGGCGGGCGGCTGCAAGCTTTGCCGCATCCGGCGCCACCCCTTCCAGTTCGACAATCCGGTCGGCCAGCGCGGCATCATTGAGCATGGTCCATTCCGAAAGGATGGAAAAGACGCGGTTCGACATGTTGGCCGCGGCGGCGCGCGTATAGGTCAGGCAGAGGATGCGTGAGGGATCGGTTCCCCCCAACAGCAACCGGATGACGCGTTGCGCCAGCACATGCGTCTTGCCGGCGCCGGCATTGGCCGACACCCAGACCGAATTCCGTGGATCGGCGGCATTGGCCTGCAGCCTCTTCGTTTCGTCGGGTACGATTCGCGTCGGGCCGCTCATTCGACGCCGCCTTCGGCGGGACCGTCGCCGGCGGCCGACCATTCCAGCACCCGCGCGAGATGATCATATTCGCCATCTGTCTCGCCTTCGCGGAATGGCAGGGTGCGCGACAGATAGCCGGATGCCCGATCCTGATAATGGATCAGCAGCTTTTCGAGCCGTGCCCAGGCGTCCTCGGAGAGATCTCGCGCGCTGCGCAGGCTGCTCCCGTGCTTGAGGATCGATTCTGGCTCCACATCACCATTCGGCTTCAACCTTATGTAGGCGAGGTCGGCGGGTTCAAGCGTGCCCAGCTTTCCAAACGCGCCACGCCTCAACAGCGCGCCCTCCAGCGCAAGTTGCGGAGCAAGCAGCGTGTGCGCCTGACCCTTGGATGGAGATGAACCGGTCTTGTAATCAAGAATGTCGGCCATGCCCGCCGGCAGCACGTCTACGCGGTCGGCGTAGCCCGCGATCGTCACGCCGGTGTCGCCGACTGCCTGCTTGCTCGCGCGCGCCTCCGGCTCACGGCGGATCACCGAATCGGCGCGCGTGATTTCCCACTCGACAATGGCCGGCGCCAGCATTTCGAAACGCGGCCACCAGATCGCCTCGACATCGGACGGCAGCGCCGTCTCGACGAAGCATTCCCGTCCTTTAGCCAGCAAAACACCGAGCGCCGACGCCTCGCGCGGATCAACGCCCGTAGCGGAGAACCTATTCAGAATATCGTGAAACAGCGTGCCGCGTTCGGCGGCTCCAGGGTCTCGCAACAGCGGATCGAGCGCTGCCAGCAGCAGTATGCGCCGCGCATAGACTGCGTAGGGATCACGGCGCAGCGTTTCGATTTCGGTGACCGAAAAATGCATGGGCCGCACCGCGAGCGGCGGTTTGGGCTCAGGCCGCGCCGCAAAGTCCAGCTTCGGCCCTTCGTCCAGCGCGCGCGTCCACGCCAGAAGTTCGCCGCCCCTGGCGCGCATCCCCTCTGCGGCTTGGGGTCCGGAAAAGGTAAGCAGCCGCTGCAACCAGCGCGAAGCCACCGCCGGCGCTTCCCCAGCGCGCGCCGAACGGGTCAGAATGACCTCCGGCGTGCCCATCGCCATGACCAGATCGTGCGCCGCCTGACCGATGCGGCGTTCCGGCGGCTCCAGAGACATGCCCGACTTCATCATCCGCGACATGAAGCGGTCGGCTTCGGCGCGGCGCGGCCAACTGCCCTCGTTGAGCCCGCCAATGACCAGCGTATCAACGCGCTGGAGTCGCGCCTCCAGCGCACCCCAGATGGCAATGCGGCGTTCAGCGCCCGGCGCCGGCTTCACCACTTCCGGGCCGATCAGCGCGATCAGGATTTCCGGCCACTCGCCCGGCGCAAGCGAGAACGGCGCCGTCGACGCAACCAGTCCGCGCAGAAACTCCGCAAGCCTTGCACCGGCGTCGGCCCCATAAAGATCGGCTAGGGAGCCATCCTCGCCGCGTCCCAGCGCTTCGAGTGCCCGCACCGAGGCTCGCACAATGTCGGCGAGTTCGACCGGTGCCTCTCCACGTGTGGCGACCACCGGATGCACCGCGACGGTCAGCTTTCCCAGCACCGTGCGCGCGGCAGCGAGGCGCTCCTCGGTCATGCGCGCCAGCCAGAAGGGCGGGCGTCTGTCGCCGGCCATGTCCGAAAGGCGCGTCTCGAACAGCTCGGCGAGGCTGGCAAGGTCGGGCCGGCCCGTACCGCCGCGCAACGCCACCAGCTCGATCGTCTCGGCGGCATGGCGCACTGCCTGCCGGTTCATGCCAAGCGACAGCAGCGGATGTTTTAACAGCCCCAGAACGGCCACCGGCTCGCCGGGTTCGAACACCGCTTGCACGAGCAAGGCCAGCAGCGTTGCCGGTGGCGTACTGGCCAGCGGCGTGCCACCCGAATCGTCGGCGCTTATGCCGAAACGCTGCAGCTCGCTCGTGACCCGACGCGCCAGCTCACGGTCACCGGTCACCAGCGCCGCCTTGCGTCCCGGCGCGTCGACACCAAGGCGCAGCGCCAGTGCGATCGCCACGGCCTCGTCGCGTTCCCGCGGCGCTTCGACAAGCGTCACCTGAGCCAGAGCCGCCTCGACATCCGAGCCCGGCAGGGCGCCGCGCCGGGTCGCCCATTCATCAGTGGTCTCGGCCGGCCTGAGGGATTCCGAGACCAGCGCAGCGCGCAGCGCCAGCGCAGGCGTACTCGCGCCGATCTCGTCAACGTCGGTGCGCGAGAGCCCGATACGACGCAGCAGTTTTGCCAAACCGTATTGCGGGTGCCCGAGGATCGCTGGCCTCGGCATATCGTCGGCCAGCACCGCCCAGGCCCGCTCGTCGAGGTTGCGGTCCAGCCCGGGCAGCACCACCGCGCCGTTGGGAAGTCGTGCAATCGCCGCAAGCAGTTCGGCGGTCGCAGGGATCGAGCCGGTAGATCCCGCCGCGATCACCGGACCGGACGGGGGATTGCGCCGCAACCGATCGGTCTCAAGCCTGATCAGGGCGCTGCGATGCGCCGCCGGGTTTGACTTTTGAAGGGCGGCCAGTACTTCCGGCCAATTCCGGGTGACGATGGTGAGAAATTCCAGCGTCACCTGCCACCAGCCGGACAGGCTGTCGGGCGCAAGTCCGGCGAGCCCGCTCCAGTCGGCGCCCTCGGTCTCGATTTCGTCCATCAGCGCGGCCAGATCGCGGGCCAGCCAGATTGCGTCGGCAGAGGATGCGGGAACCACCAGCGGTTCGTGGAACATCTGCGCGACATGGGCAGGCAGCCGCTTCTTCCATTCGCGCACCAAAGGCGCGAGATAAAGCAGGCGATCGAGCCCGCTGATCGGTTGGACAAGCTCGAGCCCCGCAGAATCGTCCTCGCCGAAAAGCGCCTCGTCCTCGTCGAACTCGCCAAGCGGTCGGACCATGGGCAGGATCGAGGACCCCCTGCCGGAACGCTGCACGAAAAGCGAGCGCAGTTCGCGCGCCGCGCGGCGAGTCGGCACGTAGATGGTGACACCAGCCAGCGCCAGCGGATCGGCTTTGGACCGAAATCCCGGGATGACAATCCCTGCCAGAAGGCCGTCTACCAGCGTCGGGAGAAACGCCGTTCCCGGCGGAATGGAGAGGACACGCGGCGCGGCGCGATCGCTCATCCGCCTTGCGCCCCTACTTCTTCAACTGCCGCCTCGGCGAGCGGAATGGCATCTGGCGTGCCCACCGTGATCCAGCGCCCTTCCATCGCCATGCCGAAAAGGCGTCCTGACCGGATTGCCGCGTCGAAGTAGCGGTTGAGCGAAAGCGAACCGGACGGCGCGTCTTCGAAGAGCTTCGGCGACATGATTGCCGCCCCTGCGTAAATGAAGCCGCCTGGGTCGCCGGCGGCGCGGATCAGCCTGCCCGTGCCGTCGATGAGAAAATCTGTGCCGCCCGTGTGGCCGGTTGCTGAATCGAGATCGGCGAGCATCAGCAGAATATCCATTTTCGTCGCGTCCCAGGCAAGCGCGAGACGATGCAGATTGGACTCGCTGCGGTCGATCCAGAATGTATCGGCATTAAGAACGTAGAAGGGCGCAGGTCCGAGCCAGGGCAACGCCTTGACGATCCCGCCAGCCGAATCCAGCAATCCCTCGCTTTCATCGGAGATCACCGTTTGCGGCGTGGCGCGAAACGCAAGATGGTCGGCAATCTGCCGGGGAAAGTGGTGGACATTGACCACTGCCCTCGTGACGCCTGCGGCGGCGAGATTGTCCAGACCCCGGTCAAGCAGCGTGCGGCCGGCTATCGGAACCAGCGGCTTTGGCATGGTGTCGGTGATCGGCTGCATGCGCTTGCCAAGCCCCGCGGCCAGCACCATGGCTACCTTCGGAAAATCGCTCATCTCGGCTCCCCGGTGAGGTCGTGCTTGCGGTAGAAGTCACGCAGTTCGGCAAGTGCCGGATGAGCGAGCGCCCGGGCGAGATAGCCGCGGATGCGCGGCAGATGCTTCAGGTAGGTCGGCTTGCTGTCACGCCGGTCGAGCCGCACGAAAATGCCGAGGATTTTCGAGTTGCGTTGCGCGGCCATGGCGGCATAGGCGGCATGGAATTCCGTCACATCGAAGGCGCCGAGCGCCTGCCGCGCCGCGACATAGGCAGCGACTGTCGACGCTTCCATCTCGGGCGGCACGGTGACGCGGGCATCCATCGCCAGCGAGGCCACATCATAGGCAGCCGGCCCCAAAAGCGCATCCTGGAAATCCATGATGCCGAGCCGGTCAAGGCCCTGCCGGTCGTCGCGCCAGATGATGTTGGGCGAATGGAAATCCCGGAGCATCAAGGTGACGTCGGCATTGATGACCCGGCTAATGATCTTGTCCCAAACGCCATGAAACGTTGAACGCAGCAGGTCTTCTGCCGGCTTACCTGTGGCGTAGGGAATATACCAGTCGAGCAGCAGATCGACCTCTATCATCATGGCGTCCCGATCGAACGGTGGCAACTGATGCGAAACGCCTGGCGACACCTCGAGACGGTCTGTCCATGTGCGCGCATGGATCCTTGCCAGGAGGGTGGCGGCGGCGGCATAGCGCGACGCTATCGGCGCGCCATTCTCTCCTAGGAAACCATCGCCGCCGAGATGGCTGATCAGCAGGAATCCCTGCTCCAGATCCTCGGCGACAATTTCCGGCACTGCAATTCCCGCAACAGCCAGCGCACGGTCGATGGCGACGAAGGCGCCGGCAGTACGAGCCGTATGCGCGATCTCGGCATAGGCCTTGCCGTTCTGCACGGGCGGTCCCAGCACCAGGCTCGGCGAGTTCATCAGCAGCAGCGGCTCGGGCCCTGGAGTCACCGTTTCATAGGAACGCGCCGACGCGTCGCCGGCAAAGTGGACGCGGCTTGCGTGGCCGTACCCAGACGCCGCCATGAAACCGCGCGCTGCCAGCGACCGCGCGATGCGATCGAAACCTGCGCCGTCACCCGAGATACGAGCCAGCCGCCCTGCGCCCTTATGCGCCAGTTCAACGCGAACCGCACTGCGCGGCAGGCGGTCGGCGGCCCGGTCCGGCCATTCGACAAGCGCCGCGCCATCGACCAGCGCCTCGTCGAGACCAAGCTCGTCCAGTTCATCTGGCGAACCCAGCCGGTAGAGATCGAGATGATGCACCGGCACCCGTGTATCGTAGGACTGGGCAAGCGTGAATGTCGGGCTCGGCACCTCTAGTCCGGGATCGCCAGCCATCGCCCTGATAAGGCCCCGCGCCAGCGTCGTCTTGCCCGCGCCGAGGTCGCCTGCCAGGGCCAGAAGGTCGCCCGGCCGCAGCGCCATGGCGAGGTCCTCACCGAGGGTTGCGGTCGCTTCGTCATCGGGCAGGAAGCGTTCCAGCGCAGCGCCTTGCGTCACCGTTGCAATCACTCGGCGGCTTCGCGCATGCCGGTCGGCGCGACCGGAAACAGGCAGATCACCGTCGTGCCGAGGTTCTCGGCGGTCTCGATGCGAACGCTGCCGCCATGCAGTTCGACAAAGCTCTTGACGATCGAGAGGCCGAGGCCTGCGCCGCGTCGGCGGCCGCCATTGCTGCGCGGCTCGAAGCGACGGAAAACGGTGTCCAACACCTCCGGAGGCATGCCAGGTCCGTCATCATGAACCGAAAACTCGGTGCCGGCTTCGAGCCGGCGGCAGGTCAGCGTGATGGTGCTGCCGTCGGGAGCATAGTTCACGGCGTTGCTGAGCAGATTGTAGAGTATCTGGCGTACGCGGATTTCATCGCCGTTGAAGAATTCGGGCGCCAGCCCGGCATCGACCTGCAGACGTATAGAGTGCTCGGCAAGCCGGTCGCCAATCAGCTCGGATGCCGCAGCAATCGTCTGGCCGACGCTGACTTCGGCAATGTCCAGCTCCATGATCCCGGCGTCGACGGTGGCAAGATCGAGAATGTCGTTGACGATGGTCAGCAGAACCGATGAGGACGAGCCGATGTGCTCCAGATATTCGCGCTGCCTTGTCTCCAGAGGTCCCGTGTCGGGAAGCGACAGCAATTCGGTGAAGCCGATTATGTTGGTCAGCGGCGAGCGCAATTCGTATGAAACATGCTGGACAAAGTCGTTCTTCAGCTGATCGGCCTTTTCCAGCGCCTCGTTCTTCTCCTTCAGCGCACGTTCTATGTTGACGCGGTCGGTGACGTCGACAAAGGTCATCATCACTTGGCCGTTGGGCAGGTGGATGACAGCGTAGCGCAGCACAGTGCCGTTCACTAATTCCGCCTGGCCGCGACGGTCGTGGCGTTCTTCGTCGAAGCCCGTTACCGAGGCGACAAAGCCCGGCCACGGGCTTTCCTTCACCAGCGGTTCGCATTGCGCGCGTATGGCGGAGATATGCGTCTCGGTCTCGACGACGTCAGCCGACAATTGCCACAGCGCATTGAACGCGGGATTGGACAGGCGGATGCGCCCGTCGGGCCCGAAGACCGCGACGCCTTCGGCCAGATTGTCGAGCGTCTCGCCCTGGACGCGAACCGCAGTGTGGTAGCGGCTCTCGAGATCCATTTTCTCGGTCAGGTTCTCGAACACCCAGGTCACCCCGCCCTTGGGCTGCGGATTGGCGACAACGCGGATCGTCCGGCCATCGGGCAGGTGCCACCAGTGCAGCTGCGATTCCACCGAACGATAGGCGCCGAGCAGCGTCTCCTTCCAGCGGCGCCACTCAGGCTGTTCGGCGATCTTGCCCTCGCTGCGCAGCCGGTCGATCATCAGCGCATTATCCGGCGCGCTGGCCAGGAAGCTATGGTCAAAATCCCACAGCTTCTGGAATGCCTGGTTGTAGAAGCGCAGCTTCTCATTGCTATCGAAGATCGCCACCGCCGTCGTCAGCTGGTCGAGCGTGTCGGCATGGCTCCTGACCATGCGTTCATATTCCTCGCGAGTCGTCTCGATCTCACTCTTGTCAACCGCGATGCCAGCGGAACCCTCGCCGCCGGCGAAGTCGGTCACGGCATAGACATGCCGGTCGCCGGCCACGACGGTCGAAAGCTGCTGCTTGAACAGCGGGTTCGCCAGATGCACGGCGCTCATCGACGCCCGCGCCTGGGTGCCCAGGAATTCCTTGGCCTCGCGAATCGCGGTTTCAGGGTCCGGCGCCTCGACCGCGGTGGCATAAGCCCGGTTAACCCATTTGAGCTGGCCATCGGCAGACCTGATCCAGAAGGGCATGTCGAGCGCATCGATCAGGCCGAGCACGCTTTCGCGGTCGGTCACGAGACTCTGGTTTTCCATGCGAAGCCTTGCCTGCCGGCGCTGTGTTTCGGAGAGCGAAACGAAGCGCACGATGACATGCGACGCGCTCTTGCGGCCCTGGACTTCCAGCGGTGCGCCGCTGTGAGTCTCGACCACTATGTCGAAAGCGACGGCCTTTTCGCGCAACTCGGCGATCGCATGCTCAAGCGTCGCAGCCGAACGCGGCGTCAGCCACCTGCCAAATGCCAGGAAAGCCGCCCGCTCGTCAGGCGCGCCGCTATCTGACGGCAGGGCGCCAAGAAGTTCCGGCTTCCTGTTATCGTTGTTCCACACGATGATGCGCAGATCGCGCAAATTCAGCAGGGCGTCGGACCGCTGAATCAAGGCGTTGAGATCGGCGATCTTGGCGCGGAGCGCGACATTCTCATGCGCCGTCTTGGCGCGCTCGCGGATGAGGAAGATGGCCGAGAGCAGGGCGGCTCCCATCACGCCTGCAAACATTGCCAGTTGCATCACCTCGAAGGTGTTGAACGAGTATCCCGCCTTTCCAACCGTTGCGCTGTGGGCAAGACCAGGTCCGGGGCCAAACATCGTCACGCCGGTCAGGGCGGCGAGCTTGAGCTTCGACGCGATGAGACAGGCGCGCCGCGAAGGCCGACCGTCAAGGCCTGGCCTCGCTCCGGAATCCGTTTCACCGCCAGAATCGGTCTTGTCCGACTGACGCGGGTCTTCGCCCGGCATGTCTTGTTCCTCTCCGCCGCCTGATCGCAAGACCGCCCCTAAGCGCGCCGCCGGTCCATTGCCGCGGAGCGGTGGCGTCGCGAATCACCCACCATAACTCCTGCGCGAATCGGCGTGAAGAAGCATAAGGCGCAAAAAATGAAGCCGGGCGGATTGTCAACCGCCCGGCTTCAATATCTGGTAGTAGATCGCCATCATCAATAGCGATAGTGTTCCGGCTTGAACGGTCCCTGAGGTGTGACGCCGATATAGGAAGCCTGTTCTCCCGAAAGTTCGGTCAGTTTTGCGCCGAGCTTGTCGAGATGGAGCCGCGCAACCTTCTCGTCGAGGTGCTTGGGCAGCACATAGACTTCATTCTTGTAGTTTTCGCCGCGCACGAACAATTCGATCTGAGCCAGCACCTGATTGGTGAAAGAGGCCGACATGACGAAGCTGGGGTGACCGGTGGCGTTGCCTAGATTGAGCAGGCGGCCCTCCGAAAGCAGGATCATCCGCTTGCCGTCGGCAAACGAGATCATGTCGTCCTGCGGCTTGATGTTGGTCCATTTAAGGTTGCGCAGCGAAGCGACCTGAATTTCATTATCGAAATGGCCGATATTGCCGACAATAGCCATGTCCTTGAACGAGCGCATGTGGTCGAGCGTGACGACATCCTTGTTGCCGGTCGTGGTGATGATGATGTCGGCGGTCGGCGCGGCGTCGTCAAGCGTGACAACCTCGAAACCGTCCATGGCTGCCTGCAGCGCGCAGATCGGATCCACCTCTGTCACCTTGACGCGGGCGCCGGCGCCCTTCAGCGAAGCGGATGAACCCTTGCCGACATCGCCATAGCCGCACACGACGGCGACCTTGCCGGCCATCATCGTGTCGGTAGCGCGGCGAATGCCGTCGACCAGCGATTCCTTGCAGCCATATTTGTTGTCAAATTTCGACTTGGTGACGGAGTCATTGACGTTGATCGCCGGAAACGGGAGCTGGCCCCTTTTCTGCAACTGGTACAAGCGGTTCACGCCGGTCGTGGTTTCCTCGGTGACGCCCCGGATCGCCGCTTTCTGCCTGGCGAAGAAGCCCGGCGTGGCTGCCAGGCGCTTCTTGATCTGGGCGTAGAAATATTCCTCTTCCTCGCTGGTCGGCTTCGACAGGACGTCCTCGCCAGCCTCGGCGCGGGCGCCGATCAGAATGTACATGGTGGCGTCGCCGCCATCGTCGAGGATCATGTTGGAGGTGCCGCCATCGGGCCACTGGAATATCCGGTCGGTGTAAGTCCAGTATTCCTCGAGCGATTCTCCCTTCACCGCATAAACAGGAATTCCGGCGTCTGCGATCGCCGCCGCGGCATGATCCTGGGTCGAGAAAATGTTGCATGAGGCCCAGCGCACGCCGGCGCCCAGTTCCTTGAGAGTCTCGATCAGCACCGCGGTCTGGATCGTCATGTGCAGCGACCCGGAAATGCGAGCGCCCTTCAGCGGCTTGTCCGTACCAAACTCCTCGCGGCAAGCCATCAAACCCGGCATTTCGGTTTCGGCTATATCGATTTCCTTGCGGCCCCAGGCGGCAAGCGACATATCCGCGACGTGGTAATCCTTGGCCATGCTCTTACTCCGCATCATCTCGTGGGTCGGATGCGCCGGGCATCCGTCGGGCGGATGGCGAGCGCAAATTTGCGCCGTGACTAACAGATCACGTCGGGTCCGACAATGGGATATAAAGAAATCCTTATTCGTGCATGTCGCGGGTTGAGATCAGGCCTCTTCGCCGAAACGGCTCGCCACCAGTTGCTCGATGGCCGCCATCGCCTCCTGCGCCTGCGGGCCGGAAGCCGTGACGCGCACGCAGCAGCCCGGGCTGGCAGCCAGCATCATGAGACCCATGATCGAGGTGCCGCCTACGTTGGTGCCGTCTTTCTCAACATGAATGCTGGCGTCGAAGGAGCCCGCGACCTGGACAAACTTGGCCGACGCCCGTGCATGCAGGCCGCGCTGGTTGATAATCTCGAGATCCCGCACAATCAGACCATCGGCCAATGGCGGAAGATCGTTCATTTGGTGGCCAGAAGCTGGCTTGCGACGTTGATGTATTTGCGTCCGGCGACCTGGGCTGCTTCCACCGCAGTCGCCAGATTGTCGTTCTTGCGAACGCTGGACAACTTGATCAGCATCGGCAGGTTCATCCCGGCTATCACCTCGACGCGCCCGGATTCCATTACCGAGATCGCCAGGTTGGATGGCGTGCCGCCAAACATGTCGGTCAACACGACGACGCCCTTGCCCAGATCGACTCTGGTCACGGCCTCGACTATGTCGCGGCGGCGCTGCTCCATGTCGTCATCGGCGCCGATGGACACGGTCTCGAAGCTCTGCTGCGGTCCGACCACATGCTCCACGGCTTTGCGGAACTCATCGGCCAGATGACCGTGCGTCACGAGCACGAGTCCGATCATTCTGCTTTGGCTCCCGTCATCGCCCG
>JBKJRE010000481.1:0-7439 GCA_046594775.1 Rhizobiaceae bacterium
GGCCGAGACAGTTACCTGGCGCCCGCTTTTTTCCTGGCCCGGATAGCGCTTTTCGATCAAGCCGGAGATCATGGCGCAAGCACGAAACGTGCGCTTCAGCATCGAGCTGTCGGCAAGCCACGCGTCGAGATCGTCCCCCAGCATGTCCTCGTCGAAGAGTTCGCCGAGCGAGGGCTTGGCCGATCGGAACATCTGCCCCATGTCACCCAGCGCCCAGACGCCCAGAACGTAATCGGTGGCGACGAAACCCATCGGTCTGGCGCCCGCCCGCTCCAGTCGCCGTGTCAGCAACATGCCCAGTGTCTGGTGGGCCAGGCGGCCTTCGAACGAATAGACGATCATGTAGAAGCGTTGGCCGCGTGGAAATGTCTCCACCAGCAGGTCGCCGCGCTTCGGCAGGATCGAAAGCTTTGCCTGCAGGCGCAGCCAGTCCGCGACCTGCCCGGGCAGCGTCTTCCAGCGTTTCGGATCGGCCAGCATGCCGCGCACCTGGTCGGCAAGATAGGTCGAAAGCGGAAACTTGCCGCCGCCGTAATAGGGCACTTTCGCGTCTTTGCCGGGCGCATTGGACACGTAGCACTCGTTCTCGCGGATCCCCTCGAAGCGCAGAACCTTGCCGGCGAACAAGAAGGTGTCGCCATAGACCAGGGTCTCGAGAAACGCCTCCTCGATCTTGCCGAGCGTCGGGCCGCCCCGCGACGCGGGTCCTCTGCCGGCGCGCACATAGCGGACATTGAGGGCAGGCACGTCAATGATGGTGCCGACATTCAGCCTGTATTGCTGGGCGACGCGCGGGTGGCTGACGCGCCACAGCCCCTCCTTCGTCCTGCGGATGCGGGCATAGCGCTCGTATGTCTTCAGCGCATAGCCACCCGTGGCGACGAAATCGACGACACGGTCGAAGGTGTGACGATCCAGACCGGCATAGGGCTCCGCCGACACAACCTCCTGATAAAGTTCGCCCGCATCGAAGGGCGCGCCACAGGCTGTGCCCAGAACATGCTGCGCCAGCACGTCCAGCGCGCCAGTGACGAGCGGCGGGGTGTCCTGAGCCCCCACCGTCGAGGCTTCGAGCGCGGCGCGGCACTCCAGAACCTCGAAACGGTTGGACGGCACCAGGATCGCCTTCGACGGCTCGTCCATGCGGTGATTGGCGCGACCGATGCGCTGCGCCAGGCGGCTGGCGCCTTTCGGCGCGCCGACATGGATCACCAGATCGACGTCGCCCCAGTCGATGCCGAGGTCGAGCGTCGATGTGGCGACAATGGCGCGCAGGCTGTTGGTCTCCATGGCCTTTTCGACGCGGCGGCGCTGGCTGACATCGAGCGAGCCGTGATGCAGCGCGATGGCCAGCGAATCCTCGTTGATGCGCCATAGCTCCTGGAACAGCAACTCGGCCTGGCTGCGCGTGTTGACGAAGAGCAGCGAGGTCCTGTGCTTCCTGACCAGTTCGTAAATCTCGGGGATGGCGTAGCGCGACGAATGACCTTGCCAGGGCACCCGTTCACGCGAATCCAGCACCGAGACATCCGGCTTTGCGCCCCCGGCGACCGTAATCAGACCGGCCATCGCGCCCGGCGGATTCTGGCCGACCAGCCAGCGGCGAAGTTCATCCGGTTCGGAGACCGTCGCCGACAGGCCGATGGCCTGCAGGCCCGGCACCATGCTTCTCAGCCGCGCAAGGCCGAGCGCCAGAAGGTGCCCGCGCTTCGAGGTGACAAGCGAATGCAACTCGTCGAACACGACGTAGCGCAGATCGTCAAAGAAGCGTGATGCGTCCGACGAAGCGAGAAGCAGGGCAAGCTGCTCCGGCGTGGTGAGCAAAATATCGGGCGGGACCAGTTTCTGGCGCTGCCGCTTGTGGGCCGGCGTATCGCCGGTGCGGGTCTCGATGGTTACCGGCAGTCCCATTTCCCCGATCGGCTTGGCGAGATTTCTTTCTATGTCGACGGCCAGCGCCTTCAGCGGCGAAATGTAGAGCGTGTGGATGCCGCGACGCGCCTGCCCCAGCTTGCGCCCGGGGCGATCGAAGAGGTCGGTCAAGGCGGGAAGAAACCCCGCAAGTGTCTTGCCGGCGCCGGTCGGCGCGATCAGCAGCACAGAATTTCCGGCCTGCGCCGTCGCCAGAAGCTCGATCTGGTGCGGGCGCGGCGACCACCCACGCTCCGCAAACCACCGGGCAAATGGCACGGGGAGAAGCGTGGCGGAGATCTCGGATTCGATGCGCGGCTGGCTGGTCACGCAGCAGACCTAGCGCGCAGCGGAACGAACGCCAAGCGGAATGTGGAACAAAAGGGGATCAGGTATCAGCAGGCCGCCATCGCGAGCCGGCTGATGCGCAGTGGCAACATCTTGGATGTGCGCCCCTTCCCTGCAGCGCCGAACAGCCTATCTTCTGGCCATGCGCGCCCACGACCTGCTCCGTCCCCGTCCCGAAGGGCTCTATTGCCCGCCTGGCGATTTCTTCATCGACCCGGTGCGGCCCGTGGAGCACGCGCTGATCACGCACGGCCATTCGGATCATGCGCGCTCGGGTCACGGTTCGGTGCTGGCGACACCGCAGACGCTCGATATCATGGCGTTGCGCTACGGCGCGGACTTTGCCGGATCGACGCAGCAAGCAGCGCTCGGCGCGACGCAAATGATCAATGGGGTCAGCGTCACCTTCCATCCGGCCGGTCATGTGCTCGGCTCGGCGCAGATCGCCGTCGAGCATGGTAGCACCCGCATCGTCGCCTCGGGCGATTACAAGCGGCAGGCGGACGCCACCTGCGCTCCCTTCGAGCCCATTTCCTGCGATGTCTTCATCACCGAGGCGACTTTCGGCCTGCCGGTCTTCCGGCACCCGCCCGACACAGAGGAAATTGCCAAGCTGCTGATTTCGGTCGAGCAGTTTCCAGCGCGGGCGCATCTGGTCGGCGCCTACGCGCTCGGCAAGGCGCAAAGGGTGATCCATCTGATCCGCGACGCCGGCTGCGACCGACCGATATTCATCCACGGCGCGCTGGCGAAACTCTGCGACTACTATGAGGGCCAAGGCATCGCGCTTGGCCCGCTGAAACCCGCGACGGTGGAGGGTGGCGCCAAGGGCGACTTCGCCGGCGCCATCGTCGTGGGTCCGCCATCGGCCTTCGCCGACCGCTGGGCGCGGCGCTTCCCGGACCCCGTCTCATGCTTTGCATCCGGCTGGATGCGCATCCGCCAGCGAGCCAAACAGGGCGGAGTCGAGCTGCCGCTGATCATCTCCGACCACGGCGACTGGGATGAACTCACCCTCACCATCAAGCAAACCGGCGCCTCCGAAGTGTGGGCGACGCATGGGCGCGAGGAAGCCCTGGTGCGCTGGTGCGAATTGCAGGGCATCGCGGCCCGGCCTCTTCATCTTGTCGGCTACGAAGACGAGGGCGACTGATGCAGCGCTTCGCGGCATTGCTGGACCGTCTTGTTCTGACGCCGGCCCGAAACGGCAAGCTGACGCTGCTTGTCGATTATTTTCGCGCGGTGGAAGACCCTGACAGGGGGCTGGCGCTGGCCGCGATCACCGGCGACCTGTCGATTGCGTCGATCAAGCCGGCCATGCTTCGCGCACTGATCGTCGAACGGATGGATCCGGTGCTGTTCGGCTATTCCTACGACTATGTCGGAGACCTTGCCGAAACCGTTTCGCTGGTCTGGCCCGAAGCGGAGACTGAGAGCGCAGACGAGCATGCCCCTACGCTGCGCGACGTGGTCGCCAGGCTGCAGGCGGCGAGCCGCTCCGACGGGCCGCATATCCTGGCGCAGTTGCTCGATAGCGCCGATGTCGAGGCGCGCTACGCGATCATCAAGCTGGTGACGGGCGGGTTGCGCATCGGCGTGTCGGCGCGGCTGGCCAAACAGGCGCTGGCTGAATTCGGCGAAGTCGACGTCGCGGAAATCGAGGAACTCTGGCACGGACTGACGCCGCCCTATGTGGAACTGTTTGCATGGCTGGAGGGCAAGGCCGCCAAGCCTGAAAAAACCGCGAAGGCAATGTTCCGCCCGGTCATGCTGTCCAATCCGGTTGGCGATGGCGATCTCGAAAAGCTCGACCCGGCCGCCTATGCCGCCGAGTGGAAATGGGATGGAATAAGAGTGCAGGCGGTGTCCGAAGGCGGTGTCCGGCGGCTTTATTCGCGCACCGGGGACGATGTGTCAGGCGCCTTCCCCGACCTGGTCGACGCGATGGATTTTGAAGGGGCGCTCGATGGCGAACTGCTGGTCGGCGATCCGGTCGCGGCGACCGGCACCTTCTCGGATTTGCAGCAGCGGCTGAACCGCAAGACCGTGTCGTCCAATATCCGGACGCAGTTTCCGGCCTTCATGCGATGCTACGATCTGCTGGCGGAGGGCGACGACGATCTGCGAGTTCTGCCTTTCCAGCAAAGGCGCCAGCGCCTCGAAGCCTTCGTTGGCAGCTTGGATGCGGCGCGTTTCGATCTCTCGCCAATCGCGCCTTTCAACGATTGGCGTGATCTTGAGGAGATGCGCAAGAACCCGCCGCACCCGGTGATAGAGGGGGTGATGCTGAAGCGACTGGAGTCGGCTTATGTGGCGGGCAGACCGAAAGGACCGTGGTTCAAGTGGAAACGCGACCCGCATACGGTCGATGCGGTGCTGATGTATGCGCAGCGCGGCCATGGCAAGCGCTCCAGTTTCTATTCGGACTATACGTTCGGCGTCTGGCGGGGCGCGGAGGGCGCAGAAGAACTGGTGCCGGTGGGCAAGGCCTATTTCGGCTTTACCGACGAAGAACTGAAGCAGATCGACAAATATGTCCGCGACAACACGATCGAGCGCTTCGGCCCGGTACGCTCGGTGCGCGCCGACCGCCAGCAGGGGCTGGTGCTGGAGATTGCCTTCGAGGGGCTGAACCGTTCCACGCGGCACAAATCTGGCGTCGCCATGCGCTTTCCCCGCATTTCGCGGCTGCGCTGGGACAAGCCCTCGATCGAAGCCGACAGGCTCGAAACCCTGCGGGCGCTGATCGCTTGATTACACCGCCTGCTCGACCTGCCATCAAGGCAGGAGGGAGACCCGGATCTGGTATATGTCAACCGCCTTGCTCTCGTTAGCGAAGTCGGAATTGATGGCGATCGAGCCCCCTGCTCCCGGATTTTTGGCCGGAAGCTCGACATCGAACAAGTATTCACCGCGCTCGTAGCCGATCACGTAGCGCCTGCGGCCGCAGTCCCCCAACTCAGCGAAATCGCAGCTGACCGATATTTCGGTTTGCTTGCCGTCTTCGGCTCGCGCGACGATGTCGAAGACTGCCTTCCTGCCGGCAATCTTCTCCAAAATCCCCTGCCCAAGGTCGAAAACCACGGCAGAGCCCGAGGCGCCGGAACGAATACGAAGGAAGGAACCGGATTCGTCGGTATTCACCTCGGCCGTGGCGCCGGACGGAGCACTGACGGCCGAGGGGTCTGACGGCGTGAAGACCGTGATCCAGTTGCGCAGGTCGACGGCCTTGCCCGGCTCGGACAGACCCGGGGTCTCCCCTTCCGGATTGAAGTCCTCGCCGTCAACCACGAGCGGCGGGTTGGGAACCGAGGTGTCGATCTCCGAAGGCATCTTGAAGAGGCCGACCTCAAAGGCCCACCATGCGCCGATGGCCGCCGCGGCGAACAGGGTGACGCCGACGAACATGGCGGCAAAGGGCCGGCGCCTGGATCTTGCCCGGGCATCATTGCGATCGGGCTGAACCTCGGCAACAGGATGCATGGCCGCTGCCGGCGGGTGCGCCGGTTCGGGCGACACGCCGATGTCGACCGTTGGCGACCGGCTGTCCTCTGGCTCGCGGGAATCAACGAAAACAGGCTCGACCCGCACCGACGGCCCGGCAGCTCCGTCCGGGTAATCTGACCGCACATCCGGCGCATCCGCGTCCGGAGCGGGCGCGGCCGCTGAGCCGGGCGCATCAATCGGCGGCGCTTCCTGCGTCTCGGCCCGGAGCGCCGGAATGTACTCCGATTCGATGCTGGTAATCTTGGCCTGAAGGTTCTTGCGCCTGTTGATCGCCACTTCGACAGTCAGATCCGGCTGCGCCTGCGTGGCGCGCTCCAGCGCGGCAAATGCCGAGCGGTACACCTTTTCGCGGAAGGCCCGATCATCGGCATTGCCCTTTTCAAGAGCGTTGCGAATCGCCTTTTCGATCGAATCCAAACAGTTTTCCCCATTGCGACAATTCGCGTCGATGATCGTTAGCCGCAGCGAGGCGATCAAGCAACGTCTTGGCGGCCACGGGCGACATTTTAGGCTAGGAGGCCGCGATGACGACCCTGCGCCCTAAGGCTGCGCTGTCGAAAGCACCGTCGATCAGCTTCTGGATGTCGGCGGCGCGGCGGAAGGACGGATCGCCGTTGACACCCGATGCGAGCGCATCGGCAAAGCGGCGGGCGTTGCGCCTGACAGGGGGTGTCTCAACCTTCCTCCAGCGGCTCCGGTCAATATCCTTGCCGAGACAGGCAGTCAGTCTGGACGTCCGGCCATCGGTTTCGACCTTGAGCGCGCCCATCGTCCCGTGCAGGGCAAGCGACAGGTCGTTGGCATGGCCGGTGGCGTAGCGTGTCGCGACGAGGGTGGCCAGAGCTCCCTTGGCGAACCGCGCCGTCATGGCGACGCTGTCGTTGGCGTCCAGCCGATAGTCGCCGATGCTGTCGCCCGCAGCCTTCGGGAAGGTAGCCAGATCCGCCTCCAGGCTGATGATATTGTCGGCGGCGCCGAAACTGGCAAAGTCGAGAATGTGGATCCCGACATCGCCCAGAACTCCATTGGAGCCGTGGGCCCTGGAGAGACGCCAGAGCCATTGATCCATGGTCCTCCAGTCACCCCAGGCCTTGCTCACCAGCCAGCTCTGGCGGTACGCCGCCTCGACATGGCGCAGTTTCCCTATGTCGCCCGCCTCGACCATCTTGCGAGCCTGCTGCAAGGCCGGCGAATTGCGATAGCTCAGGTTGACCATGTTGACGACGCCTTGCCTCTCGGCGGCCTCGGTCATCGACATCGCATCGGCATGGCTCGGCGCCAGCGGCTTTTCGCACAAGACATGCTTGCCAGCCTCAAGCAGGGCAAGCGTTGTCGCCTTGTGCGCGCCGTCGGGCGTTGCATTGATGGCGGCGTCGAAACCGCCCCAATTCAAAGCAGCGTCAAGGCTTTCGAAATGCCGGTCAATGCCGTTGGCCGCCGCGGACGTCGCGGCTTTTCCCGGCACGAGATCGACGCAGGCGACGATGACGCACTCCGGAATGCCGGCAAATTCCTCGACATGGGCGCCGGCGATGCCGCCGGTACCGAGCAACAGCAGACGGTTCATGCATTTGTCCTCAGCTCAGGCCCTTGTCGCCGTCGGCGTGCAAACGCGCGCCCTTCTGGACGAGCTTTTCCTTGGTGGACCCCGCACGCACGTTCGGCGCCTCGGT
>JBKJRE010000487.1:0-2523 GCA_046594775.1 Rhizobiaceae bacterium
GGTGATGGCGGCGCCGGCGCGCGCCGAAGCCGCCGCCATGAACGCCGTCAGCGGGGCTTCGGCGACACGAGCCTGCGAAGGGGTCCAGAGGGGAATGTTTTCAACCATTTTCTGAGCTCCAGGGCGGCGTGTTTTTTGCATATGGCCGCGCGTTGCAACATGATAGCGAAAAAGCGCGCCGCAAGGTTGCGCAACCTGATCTGAAATGCCATCGCAGGGACACAAAGGATTGAAATGCCTCGTGTGTGCGATAGACGAGCTTCGACGTTGATCCAAGTGGGCAGCAAACGACCGGACGCGCGCGGCGTCATGATCGAGGCTGACGGAATGAGATGCCATCACCCTTGTTAAGGCGCAGTCTGTGGGCGTTGGCGACCGCTGCGCTGGCGATCATCATCGCGGCGGTGGCCCTGCCCTATGTCGCCTCGACCCGGATCGTGCGCGACCGGATCGTGGGCGAGATTGGCGACTGGAGCGGCCTGACGGTGTCCACCGGCGGCAATCCTGAAATTTCGGTATGGCCGCGCTTTCAGGCGATCCTGACGGATGTCGCGATGTCTGTGCCTGGACAACCGGCCAGCCAGCCGGTGATCGAGACCGAGCGCATGGAGATCGACCTGTCGGCGCTCGCAGCGCTGTCAGGCAATGTCGCGTTCGAGAAAGCCCGACTGGGGCGCCCGACGCTGCGTGTCGAGGAGACCGAGGCGGGCACACGTCCCCTGTTTCCGGCGGGGGGCAGAATCGCACAGGCGATCGCCCAGGCGCGGGGGATCGTCGCAGAAAATCGCCTCGCTCCCGATACCGCGCGGCTGCCGGACGAGCAGTTCGGGGTGGTGGAATTCTCCGACGGGCGAATCGTCTCCGGGGCTGGCGAAGGCGAGACCGAACTCGTCACCGGCCTGTCAGGCGCTATCGACTGGGCGCGTCTGAATGGTCAGGCCACGCTCGCGGCGACGGGGGTATGGCGTGGCGAAGCCTTCAGCGCCGAGATATCCGCAAAGAGGCCACTGCTGGCCCTGGGCGGTGGCGAGACGCGGTTGAAGACCGCTTTCAAGGCAGCGCCAACGACGTTTTCGTTCAACGGCAAGGCGCGCTTTTCGGACAATCCCTATTTCGAAGGCAAGATGAGCTTCGTGACAGCGTCGATGCGGCGGATGATGGAATGGACGCACGCCGGCGTGCTGCACGGGACCGAAATCGGCGGCGTCAGCTTGAAGGGCAACGTTGCCGGCAACGCGCAACGCGTACGCCTCGAGGAGGCCGAGATCGCGCTGGACGGCAATCCGGGGTCGGGGGCGCTCGATCTCATGCTGACCGGCGCGACGCCCGTGGTCGCCGGCACGCTGGCTTTCGACACGCTCGATCTGGCCTCGTTCCTGTCAGCCTTCACGCCGTTGAAGCCGACCGCCGAGACCGGTCCGGGTACGGTGGATGGCGAATTCGCCAGCCGGCTGAACCTAGACCTGCGGCTGTCGTCGAGGCGCGCCACAGCCGGCACGCTGACGCTGGCCGATGTTGCGGCGACGGCGCGGGTCAATGACGGCTTCGCCGCCTTCGACATCTCCGACGCAACAGCCTTCGGCGGCACCGTGCAGACCGGCCTGCGCTTCGACAGCAAGCCTGAGGGAACGCAGGTGGAACTGCGGCTGCTGGCGAGCGATGTCGACGGCGGGGCATTCGGCGCAGCGGCCGGCATGACCCGCCTGGTGCCAGTCGGACGCGGCACCATCTCGGTCATCCTCAAGGGTCAGGGGACAACATGGGACGCGCTGATGCAGCATTCCAGCGGCTCGATTGCGGCGAGTTTCGGCCAAGGCGCGCTGTCTGCGTTCGACGTCGACCAATTCGCGAAGCTGCTGGGCGAAGGCGCGACCTTTACGCTTGACCAAGTAGCCGGCGCGAGCTTCGCCATTGAGGCGATGGAGGTCAAGGCAAGCGTGGCCGATGGGGTGGCGACGATCGAAACCGCCAAGGCGCGGTCGGCCGCGCGCCGCATCGCACTGTGGGGAACCGTCCCCTACAGGGGCGGCGGCATGGCTCTTTCCGGAACCGTCGGCCCGGCCGCGCAAGGCGATGCGGCGGCAGGAAGCGAGCCCTTCGTGGTCGGCGGTTCATGGAGCGCGCCCTCGATTGCGCCCCTGGCCGGGGGGCTGGCTGTCGAGTAGCGCAGTCAGCCGCGCTCAGCAGCCTGCTCGTCGCGCTGCCGCTGGACCTCTCGCCGCTTGTTGATGAGCGAGGCGGCAATAACGCCGACGGCGACGACGGCGATCATCAGCGTGCAGGCGGCATTGATCTCGGGCGTCACGCCGAGGCGCACCTGGCTGTAGATCTTCATCGGCAACGTCGTGGCGCCAGGACCGGAGGCGAAACTGGCGATAACCAGATCGTCGAGCGACAGGGTGAAGGCCAGCATCCAGCCCGAAACGATGGCTGGCGCGATGACCGGCAAGGTGATCTGGAAGAAGGTTTTGACCGGCGGCGCACCGAGGTCCATGGCGGCTTCCTCGAGCGAGCGGTCGAACG
>JBKJRE010000278.1:0-6647 GCA_046594775.1 Rhizobiaceae bacterium
CTGCCGAAGAAGACGCTGCCAAGGCCGCTGAAGCGGAGGCTGCCAAGGCCGCTGAAGAAGATGACCGCGCCAGGAAAAAGGCCGAGCGCGCCGCCAGGGCTGCCGAAGAAGATGCCGCCAAGGCCGCTGAGGCGGAATCCGCCAAGGCTGCCGAAGAAGACGCTGCCAAGGCTGCCGCACAGGCGAAGCCTGCTGACCCGGCGGTCGAACAGCCGGAAATGACGCGCGAGGAGCGTCGCAAGAAGCGGCGTGAGGACAAGGCGGCAGAGCAGCGCGCGATCGACGATGCTGCGGCGGCTCAAACCGCACCGGCGGCCACGCAGTCCGGCGAAGTCTCCCCTACCGGCCAGCCTGACAACATCCGCGAAAAGCGGCGTCAGGAGCGCCAGCGCCGCCGCGAGCAGCTGAAGACGGCGCCCGATGCGTCAGAACAGGCCGCGCCGGCGCCGGCTGCGAAGGATGCCTCGCCGGTCGAGCAGCAGATCCAGATCCAGCGCGGCAGCGCGGAAGTCGACGAACTGCGTCGTCTGCGTAAAAAGCTCGAACGTGAGCGCAAGCGGGTAGATGTGCTGCAGGAGCAGACCGCTCCCGATCAGGCGGCTCCCGAGCAAGGCGCTAACGACGCACGCATCAAGCGGCAGCGCGAACGCGAACGACGCAGACAGGCTGAAAACCCGCAGGCGCCGGCTCCTGCCGACACCGGACGCGTGGAACGCCGCACTGGCGACCGTCCCGATCGCGGCGAGGTTGTCAAGCGCCAGGGCGACCGTATCATCATCCGCCTCGGCGACCTGTTGATCATCCAACCGGACAGGGAGGGCGACAGGCTTCTGTCAGGAGCGCTGGACGTCGAGGTCGAGGACATCGGCCGCGGCCAGACCCGTACGACCGTCTATCGCGAAAACGGCGTCAGGATCGTCACTGTGCGCGACCGCTATGGCGACATACTGCTGCGCACGCGGGTTCTCCCGGGTGGGCGCAGTATCGTCCTCATCGATAACCGCGACATCGCGGAGGCGCCAAGGCGGGACCGGTACTACGGACAGATCGATCCGCTGCCGCCCTTCGTGTTGCGCATCCCGCGAGAGGAATACATCGTCGAGACCAGACGCGCTACGCGCCGCCAGATCCAGGAGACGCTTATCGCGCCACCGGTCGAGACGGTGGAACGCGCCTACACTCTGGACGAGGTACGCTACAGTGAGCGTCTGCGCGAAAAGGTGCGGCGCGTCGATCTGGACACCATCACCTTCGCCTTCGGCAGCGCGGCGGTGGGACTCGACCAGCTCGGCTCGCTGGATAGCGTCGGCCAGGCGATGGAAGATCTGATCCGCAAGAACCCGGACGAGATATTCCTGATCGAAGGCCACACCGATGCCGTCGGCTCGGATCAGGCCAATCTGCTGCTGTCGGACCAGCGCGCCGAAGCCGTGGCTGTGGCGTTGTCGGAGGATTTCGACATTCCGCCGGAAAACCTGGTGACGCAGGGCTATGGAGAGCAGCAGCTCAAGATCAGGACGCAGGCGGCTGAGCGGGAGAACCGCCGGGTTGCGATCCGCCGTATCACGCCGTTGCTGCGCGCCGAACGCTGACATGAAACTGGCATCCGGCCGGCAACGGCCGGATGCCAGTCCGGCTAGTCCGGCTTCCATCTCCTCGACCTTCTTTTTGCAAAATATCGATGCAAGGACTGGCATCGCCGATAATTTTTCGGCATGTCGTGTGAATGCTTGCCTTTTTGGCCATGCTCACGAGAGGCTTGGGGATCATGATCCTTTGGCGGTATCCTTCCGCAACTGGGGAAAAGAGCGCGTGTGAAGGGATTGGTGATATCGTTGCAGCAGCGCTGTCGGTAGAATCTTTTCCATGCAGCCTTCACGCGACATTTCCCGACTGATCGAGATCATGGCCGCGCTTCGCGCGCCTCAAACCGGCTGCCCTTGGGACATCGAGCAGGATTTCGCTTCCATCGCGCCCTACACGGTCGAGGAGGCCTATGAGGTCGCCGACGCCATTGCGCGCGGCGACCTTGACGATCTTCGCGACGAACTCGGAGATCTCCTGCTGCAGGTCGTCTATCACGCCCGCATGGCGGAGGAGCAAGACGACTTTTCCTTCGGCGACGTGGTAACGGCGATTACGGAGAAAATGATCCGTCGGCACCCGCATGTCTTTGGCGACGAAAAGGCGCGCAATGCTGGCATGGCCAAGGGGATGTGGGAAAAAATCAAGGCGCAGGAGAAGTCGAAGAAGCGCGCGGACCGGCTGGCTCGCGGCCTGGAGCCCGAGGATCACGGCCTGGGCTTGCTCGACGGACTGCCCGTCGCCCTGCCGGCTTTGACGCGGGCGCTGAAACTTCAGCAGAAAGCCTCGCAGGTCGGGTTCGACTGGGGAGAGGCCGGCCCGATCCTCGACAAGATCGAGGAAGAAATCCGAGAGCTGCGGGTCGCCATCGAAGAGAAGGACGCGGCCGCCACCAAGGACGAATTGGGCGATGTGCTGTTTGCGCTGGTCAACTTCGGCCGCCATCTGCAGCTCGATGCGGAAGCCGCTCTCGCCGGCACCAACGAGAAATTCCGCAGCCGATTCCATCACGTCGAGCGCGCCCTGACCCGTCAGGGCCGATCGCTTGCGTCTGCTTCGCTTGAGGATATGGAGGAGCTTTGGCAACAGGCGAAACGGGATGAGTAGCCGCGCCTAGGCTTTACCTTTTCGGGAACGGTGGAGGATTTCGTCGCGCGCGCTGGCCGTCGCCCGGATCGAGATGGTGACGCTGCCGTCCTCATTGTCGCTGCGTGAAACCACGTCGCCATTGCGGTAGAGCCAATCCATCTGGCCCATCTGGTCGGGCGAAAGCGTGACCTCAACCTCCTCCAGGGATCCTGAAAGCCGCTCCTCTATGGCTGAGGCAAGAGTCTCGATGCCCTCGCCGGTGATAGCCGAAATGGCAATAGGGTGGTCAGATTTTCCGCCTACGGCTTCCTCGAGCAGGCGGGAGCGGTTGCCTTCATCCAGAAGATCGACCTTGTTCCAGACTTCGATGACATGGTTTGCATCATCGGCATCGACGCCGAGGTCGCGCAGGATGCGCGAAACATCCTCCGCCTGGGCCGTGGTGTCCGGGTCCGATATATCCCGCAGATGGATCACTAGATCGGCTTCGATCACCTCTTCCAGCGTCGCCCGGAAGGCCGCAATCAGATGCGTCGGCAGATCGGAAATGAAGCCGACCGTATCGGAAAGGATGATCGGGGTGCCGTGTGGCAGTCTGACGCGCCGCAACGTCGGATCGAGCGTCGCAAACAGCATGTCCTCTGCCAGCACGCCGGCGCCCGTCAGCCGGTTGAAAAGCGTCGACTTGCCGGCATTGGTGTAGCCGACGATGGCGACGACGGGAAAAGGCACCTTCTTGCGCTTGGCGCGATGCAGGTCGCGGGTGCGCCGCACCGTTTCCAGTTCACGCTTCAGCTTGATGATCTTTTCCTGCAGCGCGCGTCTGTCGGCCTCGATCTGCGTTTCACCGGGACCGCCCAGAAATCCGGCGCCGCCGCGCTGCCGTTCAAGGTGGGTCCAGCTGCGAACCAGACGCCCCTTCTGGTAGTTCAGATGCGCCAGTTCGACCTGCAGCGTGCCTTCCTTGGTGCGCGCGCGCCGACCGAAGATTTCAAGGATCAGCGCCGTCCGGTCCAGTACCTTTGCGTTAAGCGCCTTCTCGAGATTGCGCTGCTGGACCGGCGTCAGCGGATGATCGACGATGACAACCTCCGCATGCCCATCAGCGACAATCTCGGCGATCTCTTCGACCTTGCCGGAGCCGAGCAGCGTCGAGGGGCGCGGGTCGCTAATGGTGACTATAGCCACATGCACAAGTTCAAGGTCGATGGCTTGGGCAAGGCCAACTGCCTCGTCGCGACGCGCCTCGGACGAACGCGTCAGTCTCGGCCGGTTTTGCGCGCTCTCTTCCTCCACGCGAAAGGATCGTGGCAGGACTGGAACGATTACGACGGCGCGCGTAGGAACCGCGCGGCGCTCAATGCCTGGCGCTTCTGAAATCGTGCTGCCTGCCCCTCGGCCCGCGTCCGTCTGGCGTGCCAATCAGGCGCTCGGGCCAGTTTCCTCGCCATCAAACATTTGAACCGGTTGGCTCGGCATGATGGTGGAAATGGCATGCTTGTAGACAAGCTGCGAATGCCCGTCGCGGCGAAGGAGGACGCAAAAATTGTCGAACGAGGTCACAACGCCTGTCAGTTTCACCCCGTTGATCAAAAAGATTGTAAGTGGATTTTTTGATTTTCGTACAGAGTTCAGGAACAGGTCCTGCAGATTTTGCGAACGCTCAGCCATTGTTCTTATCTTTCGCCGATCCCGTCAGTTCTTTGCCAATGCGCCAAATTAATTGACATATGTCAAGGGCATAAACATTCTCTCCGGGTCCCCTGCCATGGCAGGCTCGGCGAGAATATTGCGCGTTGTGGTTGCTGCGGTATCAGGCCGGACTTTTTTCCGCAATGTCAAAAAATGCCTGCCGCAATGAAAGTGTCACCGAGCCCGGATGGCCGTTGGCGACAGGATCGCCATCGATCGCCACAACCGGCATGGCTATCGTCGTGGCCGAACTGATGAAAGCTTCGCGCGCCGTTTTTGCCTCTGCCACTGAAAAACCGCGCTCCTCGATCGTAAGGCCCAGCCGGTGCGCCACATCGAACAGCGTGGTGCGCGTGATGCCGCGCAGGATGCCGTGTTCGGCCGGTCTGGTTACAAGAGCCCCCTCCTTGGTGACGATCCAGGCGTTGGAGGACCCGCCCTCCTTAACATTGCCGTCGACGTCGACGAACCATGCTTCCTGTGCGCCCGCCGCTCTGGCCTTCTCCTTGGCCAGCACGTTTGGCAGCAGTCCGACCGTCTTGATGTCGACGCGGTCCCAGCGGTTCTCTGCTACGGTGATGACCTTGATGCCGGTTTCGGCGCGGTTGACAGCGGGGGCGGGATCAACCTTTTTCGCCGTCACCACAACTGTCGGTCTGGTGTTGGCCGGAAACAGGAAGTCGCGGCTCGCCGCGCCCCGGGTTACCTGGATATAGACCAGGCCGTTCGCGACCCCGTTGCGGCGCACGACTTCGCCGATCACGATCTGCAACGCGGCGCGCGCCATCGGCCAGGCCATCTGCAATTCTCCGAGCGAACGGCCCAGCCGGTCGAGATGGCGCCTCATGTCCATGATGTTGCCGCGGGCCACCTCGCAGACCTCATAAACGCCATCAGCAAACTGAAAGCCGCGGTCCTCGATGTGAACGCACGCATCTGCGTGTGGCAGGTAGCGGCCGTTCACATAGGCAGTGCGAGGCATGGCATTCTCACGCAATCATGGGACTTTTCGAGTATTAGGCGATTCCAGCCGCGGCGACCATCACACGCCCAGCGATTTGAGCTTTCGGTGCAGGGCTGAACGCTCCATGCCGATGAACTCCGCCGTGCGCGAGATGTTGCCGCCGAATCGGTTGATCTGGGCGATCAGATATTCCTTCTCGAACATTTCGCGGGCTTCGCGAAGCGGCAAAGCCATGATGTGCTGGTCGGACTGGTTTGGGGCGCGCGGCATCACGTCGCCGATTTCGGCAGGAAGCAGATCGGCGGTGATCGGCGCCTCGACGTCGTCGCCACGCACCAGGATCATCAGGCGCTCGATATTGTTGCGCAGCTGGCGGACATTGCCCGGCCAGTTGTGCGCTTGAAGAACCGCCAGCGCGTCGTCGCCAATGCGGCGCGGTCTGATGCCGGCCTGCCGCGCCACCTGTTTCATGAAATGGTCGACCAGATAAGGAATATCCTCGCGTCTTTCGGCAAGTCCGGGCACCGTGACCGGAACCACCGCCAGCCGGTGATAGAGGTCTTCGCGGAACCGCCCGTCGGCGATCATGGCCTCGAGGTTCTGCGCGGTCGACGCGATGATGCGTACGTCGACCTTGACCCTTTTGGTCCCCCCTACCCGCTCGAACTGCTGATCGACCAGCACGCGGAGGATTTTGCCCTGCGTCTCGCGCGGCAAGTCGGCCACCTCGTCGAGGTAGAGAATGCCGCGATGCGCTTCTTCCAGCGCCCCAACCTTGCGTTCGCCACCATTCGATTCAGTGCCGAAAAGCTCGATTTCCATGCGCTCGGGGGTGATCGTCGCCGAGTTGACGGTGATGAAGGGTCCGTTCTTGCGCGCGGACAAGGCATGGATGGCGCGCGCCGCTAGTTCCTTGCCGGAACCCGAAGGACCGAGGATCATGATGCGGCTGTTGGTCGGGGCGACGCGCTCTATCGTCTGTCGCAACTGGCTCATCGCCGACGACATGCCGATCAGGTCGAAAGTTTCGCCGCTGCGCAACTTCAGATCGGAGACTTCCTTCTTCAGATTAGACGTTTCGAGCGCGCGTTCCGCGATGAGGATGAGACGGTCGGCCTTGAAAGGCTTTTCGATAAAGTCGTAGGCGCCGCGGCGAATTGCCGAAACGGCAGTCTCGATATTGCCATGGCCGGAGATCATCACCACCGGCAGGCCTGGATGCATGATCTTGATCTGATCCAGTAACGACAGTCCGTCCAGCCGAGACCCCTGCAACCAGATGTCGAGGAAAACCAGCCGCGGAACACGGGCGGCGATG
>JBKJRE010000005.1:0-3550 GCA_046594775.1 Rhizobiaceae bacterium
CTCAAAGACTGGCGGCGCATCCACACCCGCTACGATCGATGCGCCCACACCTTCATGTCCGCCATCTGTATCGCCGCAACCGTCATCTTCTGGCTCAATCAATGAGTCCTGAGCCTAAGGGCCGACGCCGCGCGACAGGCGCGGAGATTTCCTGAGAGGACTTTAAGATGTTTCCGATTGATAGTGTGAAATCCTGGGGTGAGGTGACGATGGCGTCGGTCATCGCCGCCGCCGCTCCCTTCTTTGCAGCAATTCCGAAGATTCTGGGTTTCCTCCTGATCATCATCATCGGATGGATCGTTGCCGCCCTCGTGGCCAAGGCTATCGCAGCGGTGCTGCGAACGGTGAATTTCAATGATCTCGCCAACCGCTCCGGCTTTTCCGGTTTCGTCAAAAGCATGGGGATGCATACGGACGCGGCCGGCTTTATCGCTCTGACCACCAAGTGGTTCATCCGATTGATTGCGCTGGTCGTTGCATTCGATGCCCTCGGCCTGACGGCCGTTTCGGACGTATTGCGGCAGCTGCTTCTGTGGATTCCAAATCTCGTGGTCGGGCTGGTCGTGCTCGTCATTGGCGGACTGGTGGCGAATGCATTCGCCAATGTGGTCCGGGGGGCAACCGCGCAGGCCGGTTTCGATAACCCCGATCTGCTGGCAAAGGTGGCGCGCGTCGCCGTCTGGGCGTTTGCCATCGTGATCGCCGTCAACCAGATCGGTGTCGCCGAGACGCTCGTCAATTCGCTGTTCATGGCGATTGTCGGTGCAGTTGCGCTGGCTCTTGGACTCGCTTTCGGCCTTGGCGGGCGGGACACCGCTGCCGAGATCGTCAAGAAATGGTATCATCAGAGCCAGAACAACGCTGACAAACTCGAAAAGGCCGCCGACAATCTCGGTGCTGGATCGACGTCGACAAAGCCCACGCCACCGCGCGTGATTCGCTGAGCCTCAGGGGTGGTCCGGGGTTTCAACGGACCACCCCTGACATTCGCCAGCCGGACATGACGCCGGATCGGGGAGTTCCCGCAATCGACGGATAGTGCTAGGCTTTGGCCGTCATGTTGCGTGTTGTGAAATTCTCCGTTGCGTTGGCGTTGTGCGTCGGGACCGGCGTAGCCTCGGCATTGGCTGCGGATTCGCGGTCCGATCCAGGCCCCGCGAAGCAGCCGTCGCTGCGCTTTTCCTTCGCCGGCGAGTCGCCGCTTGGCGCGCGCGCCGGCCTGCCCGAGACTTTTGCCGACCATGTGCCAGGCGCCTACGCGTCGGCCATGACGCTCTACCGCACCGCGATGGCCATCGGATTGCAACCGCCTCTGGTCGCGTCCGACCGCATCTATGGCGCGGAACTGGCGGAGGCCTTGCAGTGGACCTGGAGCACGGCCAATGGCGATGTGGTGACCCGCATCGGCAAAGGCACGTTCCGGCTGTCGCTCGAAGCTGGCAGCAACTGGTTCCGTGAACTCAACTGCCGGATGATCCAGTGGCCGGGCGGCGATCTGCAGGCCGAAATGGCCTGCGACGACGGCAGGCGGCGGATGATGATGATCCCGTCCGAGGGCGTCGTGATGATTGACGATGTCGCCTTTCAACGCGTCTTCGCGCGTGAGCCGCTGCCGCCCGAGGAGGATATTGTCCCGCCCGATGCGGAAGCCGTCAATCCCGAGTAAGGGTCGACCCTCGGGTCACGCCAACCGATGGTCTGCCTCGAAGGACGGCGGCGCTACCAGGAATAGCTGATCCTGACGCTGCCTTCATAGGCTTGGGCCTGTGCCGACAGGGCCGAATCGATCTTGGCGAGGGCTGCAAACCCGCTGGCGAAAGCAATCTCGGCGCCGGCCGACAGAAGCAGGGAATCCGAGGCCATGTCGGCGCCCTGCACGGTGAAGCCCGAATTCGGGACATTCTGGAAACTGGCCTCGGCGAAACTGTCGGTATCGCTGTCATGCCCCCAGGCGATCTTGCCGCGCAGATTGAGCGCCGAGCCGCTGTCCAGCGCAATGCTCTTGTCGAATTTGGCGCCAAGCTCGGTATAGACCGAGGTGGTGGTGCGGGCATCGTAGTCGAGGGCGAAAACCGACGGACCGGAATCGGCGGTCTCGCTGTAGGACGGCGTGTGGAAGGATTGCACCTGGATGAGGGCAAAGGGCGTGATGCCGGCGGGACCTGGAACCAAACCCATTTCTGGCAGCGCGAAGCGGTAGCCTGTCTCGGCGCGGGCGGCGATGTCATAGGCATGGAAATCCGCGGTGAAACGATCATTGCCGCCGACGGTCAGAAAGCGCTCGGTCGAAATATCGTTCCACGAATAGGCCACCGCTCCCGCCACGTAGGCGGCGCCGAAATCCTGACGGCCATAGAGAGAGGCTTGCAGAATGTCGCTGTCGCCGCTGCCATAGCCGCCGGCAAGGTCGAAATCGCTGCGCGCAGCGCCGATGGCGACACCGATGAGGGTGTCGGGGGCAAGGCGGAAATCAATGCCGCCCGCGATGCCGTAGGTGCCTACGGTGCGGTCGTAGCTACCGACATTGCTGTCGCCGTCGCTTCGGCTTTGGCCGCCATAGGCTGATGCCCAGGCCGTCCAGAGCGCCGGGGTGTTGGTCAAGGGCAGGCCGCCGAAGGCCGCAAAGCCGGCCCCGCCGGAGGCTGTCTCGATCGGCCCGTAGCCCAGGACCCTGACGGTATTGTCAGGCGAAGTCTGGTCGGGGGCGTCGGGCGCTGCCGTCGGCGTGCGGTCGCCGAGACGGTCGAAGACGCGTGACAGGAAGGAATCCATGGCCTGTCTGCCGGCCGGCGCAATCGCGGTGGCGCCCTGACCCGAAAGCTGCGCAAGCGCGATGCCAAGATCTTCAGCCGAGAGAAAGCTGATCAGATTCTGAAAATCCGCCGGCAGTGCGCCGTCGGCGCTCAGCCGGTCGAGCAATCTTGCCAGCGCCCTGCCATTGGAGGTCGTGCGGCCGACAACGTCGCTGAAGGACGCCACGTCCAAGACGCAGACCGAGATGGTGTTGGTGTCGAGCGTAACCGCGCCGTTGCGGGCAAGCGCCGAACCGCAATTGATGGTGGCAGGGTGGTCAGGGTGATGTCCGTCAGGGCCAGGATGTTGCCGGCAAACAGCGAGCTGGTGCCGATGGTGGCGGAACTGCCGACGACGAAATAGACATTGGCGCCCTGGGCGCCGTTGACCAGCGAGACCGCGGAACTGCTGGCTGTCGTCAGAGCACTGCCGACATTGATGATGAAGACCGCGTTGGGGTTGCCGCCAGCGTCAGCGTAAGCGTGCCGGTAAGCTGGGCGTCGGAGGAGTAGGAGTAGACGCCGGGAGAAAGGATCAAACCGCCGAGATCCTGACCTGTCAGATCGGCAGTAGACGGCCTTCCCATGAAATTGTTGAAGGCGGTGGTGAGGTCGCTCTGCGCCTGAATGGCGACGCCATCATTATTGTGGATCTCGTAGGGAGCTGTGACGATGCCCGGGCCGCCCGGCTGGTCGAAGCCAACGATCGCATTCCCGGGGCTTACGCCGACATTGCCATTGATGACGGATGTGCCCGT
>JBKJRE010000188.1:0-4459 GCA_046594775.1 Rhizobiaceae bacterium
CTGAAATGCTATGGCTCGCTGTTCCTCGGCGAGCAGACAACGGTCGCCTTCGGCGACAAGGCATCCGGAACCAACCATGTCCTCCCGACCTCGGGCGCAGCGCGCTATACCGGGGGACTATCGGTCCACAAGTTCATGAAGATCGTAACCTGGCAACGGGCGACGGCGCAGGGTGCCCGCCCGGTCGCCGAGGCCACCGCGCGCATCTCGCGCCTGGAAGGCATGGAAGGTCACGCGCGCACGGCCGACATCCGGCTCCAGAAATATTTTCCCGACGAAAATTTCGATCTTTCGGCAACGGATTGAGCGGCGGATGCGATTTTCACCAAGCCATCGCCGTATCTGGACTTATTGTTCCGCAGATATTGGGAGTGTCGGATGCGCGCGCCTTGTGCGAAGGCTTGGGCCTGCCGCTCACCGTGAGAAAGAGCCACGACCATGAACATTCAGAGCAATGACATAAGGGAGGTCATCGAGGCCGACCGGGCGCATCTTTGGCACCATCTGATACAGCACAAGATGTTCGAGACTATCGATCCGCGCGTCATTGTCGAAGGGCGTGGCATGCGCGTCTGGGACGCAACCGGCAAGGAGCACCTCGATGCCGTGTCCGGCGGCGTCTGGACTGTCAATGTCGGCTATGGGCGCGAGAGCATTGCCGACGCCGTGCGCGACCAGCTTGTGAAGATGAACTATTTCGCCAATTCGGCCGGTTCCATTCCCGGCGCGCTTTTCGCCCGCAAGCTGATCGAGAAGATGCCCGGCATGAGCCGGGTCTACTATTCCAACTCGGGTTCTGAGGCCAACGAGAAGGTCTTCAAGATGGTGCGCCAGATCGCACACCGGCATCACGGCGGTCGCAAGTACAAGATCCTCTACCGCGAGCGCGACTATCACGGCACCACCATCACAGCACTTTCGGCCGGCGGCCAAGCCGAGCGGGCAATGCAGTACGGTCCCCTGACGCCGGGATTCGTCGAGGTTCCGCATTGCCTTGAATATCGCAATCAGTACGGCCCGGCCGTGAACTACGGCGAGGCGGCGGCCGATGCGATCGAGGCGGTCATCCAGCGCGAGGGCCCGGACACCATCGGCGCGATCTGCCTTGAGCCGATCACGGCTGGCGGCGGCGTGATCACCCCGCCAAAGGGATACTGGGAGCGCGTCCAGGACATCTGCCGCCGCCATGACATCCTGATACACATCGATGAGGTCGTCTGCGGCGTCGGGCGCACCGGCGAATGGTTCGGCTACCAGCATTATGGCGTCGAACCCGATTTCGTGACCATGGCCAAGGGTGTGGCTTCGGGCTACGCGGCAATCTCCTGCACGGTGACGACCGAATCGATCTTCGACCTGTTCAAGGACGACGCCAACCATCCGCTCTCCTATTTCCGCGACATCTCCACATTCGGCGGTTGCGCCTCCGGCCCGGCCGCCGCGCTGGAAAACATGCGCATCATCGAGGACGAGAAGCTGCTCGACAACACCAATGCCATGGGCGAGCGGCTGATGCGCAATCTCAATGCGCTGATGGACAAGCATGAGGTCGTCGGCGACGTGCGCGGCAAGGGCCTGTTCTGCGGCGCCGAACTGGTTGCCGACCGTGTCACAAAGGAACCTGTCGACGAAAAGAAGGCGCAGGCCGTCGTCGCCGACTGCATGGCGCAGGGCGTCATCATCGGCGTCACCAACCGGTCGATCCCCGGCTTCAACAACACGCTTTGCCTGAGCCCCGCACTGATCGCCACCGCCGCCGACATCGACGCGATCACCGACGCCATTGACGGCGCACTGGGCCGCATATTCGGCTGAGCGACAATGGCCGGGCTCTTGAGGCAGTTCGGCCGGGTCGCCGGGACTTGCGCCGGGAGCGGGCAGAAATAGATCCGGCTCGCTTAGCGCGCCGCACACCGGGAGGAGATTGCAGCATGAAAATGACAACCGAGGAAGCCTTCGTCAAAGTGCTGCAGCGCCATGGTATCCAGCATGCTTTCGGCATCATCGGATCGGCCTTCATGCCGATCTCGGATCTTTTTCCAAAGGCCGGCATCACCTTCTGGGACTGCGCCCATGAAGGCTCCGGCGGCATGATGGCCGACGGCTACACCCGCGCCGGCGGCAAGATGTCGATGATGATCGCCCAGAACGGTCCCGGCATCACCAACTTCGTGACCGCAGTTAAGACCGCCTACTGGAACCACACGCCGCTCCTGCTTGTCACGCCGCAGGCCGCCAACAGGACAATCGGCCAGGGCGGCTTCCAGGAGGTCGAGCAGATGGCTCTGTTCAAGGACATGGTCGCCTATCAGGAGGAGGTTCGCGATGCGTCGCGCGTCGCCGAGGTCCTGAATCGTGTTATCCTCCACGCTAGGCGTGCCTCGGCTCCGGCGCAGATCAACATGCCGCGCGATTTCTGGACCCAGGTGATCGATATAGACCTGCCCGCGGTCGTCGATTTCGAGCGGCCGACAGGCGGCGATGACGCGCTGGACCGTGCCGCCCGGCTGCTGTCGGAGGCGAAGTTCCCAGTCATTCTCAACGGTGCCGGCGTCGTGCTGGCCGACGCCATCCCGGCCTCCATGGCCTTGGCGGAGAGGCTCGATGCGCCGGTCTGCTGCGGCTACCAGCACAATGATGCGTTCCCCGGCTCGCACCGGCTCTTTGCCGGCCCGCTCGGCTACAATGGCTCGAAGGCCGCCATGCAGCTCATCGCCAAGGCTGACGTGGTGCTGGCGCTGGGTACACGCCTCAATCCTTTCTCGACATTGCCAGGCTACGGCATCGACTATTGGCCCCGGCAGGCGGCAATCATCCAGGTTGACATCAATCCCGACCGTATCGGACTGACCAAGCCGGTCACCGTCGGCATCGTCGGGGATGCCGGCAAGGTTGCCGAAGGCATCCTGTCGCGCCTCGCACCGACGGCCGGAGATTCCAGTCGCGCCGACCGAAAGGCGGCGGTCGCCCAGACCAAGTCCGCCTGGGCGCAGGAACTCACCTCGATGGACCACGAGGATGACGACCCGGGCACGAGTTGGAACCAGCGGGCGCGCGCCGCCAGGCCGGACTGGATGAGCCCGCGCATGGCCTGGCGCGCCATCCAAGCAGCCCTGCCGCGCGAAGCGATCATCTCCTCCGACATTGGCAACAACTGCGCCATCGGCAACGCCTACCCGACCTTCGAGATAGGCCGCAAATACCTGGCGCCTGGCCTGTTCGGGCCCTGCGGCTATGGCTTGCCGTCGATCGTCGGCGCCAAAATCGCCTGCCCGGACGTGCCGGTGGTCGGCTTTTCGGGCGACGGAGCATTCGGCATTGCCGTCACTGAACTCACAGCCATCGGCCGCGATGAATGGCCGGCCATCACGCAGATCGTGTTCCGCAACTACCAGTGGGGCGCGGAGAAGCGCAATTCGACTCTCTGGTACAATGACAACTTCGTTGGAACCGAACTCGACACCCAAGTCTCCTACGCCGGCATCGCAACGGCTTGCGGTTTACAGGGCGTCCAGGTCTTCACCATGGATGAGTTGACTGCTGCCCTCGACAAGGCGATCGAGGATCAGATGGAGCGCGGAAAGACGACGCTGATCGAGGCGATGATCAACCAGGAACTCGGCGAGCCCTTCCGCCGTGACGCGATGAAGAAGCCGGTCGCCGTGGCTGGCATCGACCCTGCCGACATGCGCGCCTGACCTGCCGTTGACCGCGCCGTTCGAAATGGGAGCGGCGGCGACCGCCTTCATGGCCGTCGCATTCTTCATGGCCGCTTTCGTGCGCGGCTACTCCGGCTTCGGTTTCTCGGCGCTGGTAGTGTCGGCGGCGGCGCTGGTCACCAGTCCGCTCAATTTCGTGCCGGTCGTGATGTTCTGCGAATTCGCCATGACGGCGTTGCAGTGGCGTTCCGTGGGCGCGCACGTCGACTGGCGGCGCATCTGGCTGCTCTCGCTCGGGGCGCTTGCCGGTGTGCCCATCGGACTTGCGGTGATAACCGGGATCGGCGTCGATGCGGCGCGTATCCTGATTGCGGGCTATGTGGTTGTGATGTGTGCGGTCATGCTGGCCGGCTGGCGAATGAAATCGGAGGCCGGCCCCCCGGCGGTCGTCGGCGCCGGGTTCGCCTCGGGGCTGGCCAATGCGCCAGGCATGGGCGGCCTGCCTGTCGCGACCTTCTTTGCGGCGCAAAGCATTGCGGCGGCCACTTTCCGGGCGACCCTGATCGTCTACTTCGCACTGCTCGACGCCTATTCCGCTCCGCTGATGTGGTGGCATGGCATGATCAGTCGCGACACATTCGTGGCGATCGCGCTGTCGCTGCCACTGCTGGTCGCCGGAGTGTGGGCGGGAAGCCGTCACTTCCTGCGCGCCGATCCGAAGGATTTCCGAACCGTCACCATCGTCCTGCTGCTGCTGCTGGCCGTGGCCGGCATCTTGAAGTCGGTGCTGTGATGCCTAT
>JBKJRE010000306.1:0-3058 GCA_046594775.1 Rhizobiaceae bacterium
GCCGTTCGGGAAATGACCGCACACGGCCGCATGCGGCCTGTCGCGGACCTCCGGTCGCCTCGACGGCGGTCTTCACCCGGCGGCGAGAATGCACGGCAGCTTGCGCTCGCCAAGGCCTCTTGTGGATCCCCTGCGTGAACGGCAATGCCTGGATGCGGTTCTCGATGCGCAACTTTTCTTGAACCAGATGCTCGCGCTCGCGATGAATGCGCTTGGCGTCCTCCTCATCGGGCGTCGGCACACGCACCATGCTGCAAATCTGTCGGTCGCCTTGAAGGTAGGCCGCCAACACGCGCAGCATACCTTCTGCATCGAGCCGGTCGGTCTTAGCCCGACGAGTTCGCCGATTGACGAGAATGCTGGTCGGCTCAAGCACATGATTGGCAATGCCGTGTGCGGTCAGAAGCCGGTGCAGCCAGAAGCCGTCGCGCCCTGCCTCGAAGCAGCAGACTAACCCTGGCGCTGCGCCTGACCGGCCGGCGACGCGGGCACGCAGCAATGATAGATGCGACAAAAGTGCGGTTGTGTCGCCGGCGTCGATCTTGTGGAGCCGGGGTTTTTCGGAGAAACCTCAAGCCAAATTTTGCAACAAAGCCGGCAGCTGCCCCAACTGCAGGCTCTCACCAGGTGGTGAGCAAACTGAACCCTGCAGCGTCGAGTGTTTTTTGTCTTCACGCAGCCATTTGGCCTTCAGCCCTGCGGCAGCTTGCGCACGAAGACATAGACTAAACACGCACCCTCACCATGCCGGCAATTTCTCATGCCGGACGGGCTTTCGAAAGGGGGGGTAAATTCCTCATAGGTCGCGTCAGCCCGCAATGCAGTCAGCAACCTGCGGTGGAACTCAGTGAGGCCGCCATGCACGCCCTGTAGCAACACAATGTCGAAGCGACGTTTCGCTGCATCAGCGAGGATCATCTCGATCTCGTGGTCGAATAGAACAATGTCCCGGTCGTACCACAGCGGATAACCTACCGGTTCGCGATAGCCCAGAGCCGCCGTCATGGGGGTCAGTTCTGAAGCATTGAGGATCAGGCCGCCTTCGGGTAGTTCGCCGCTTGCAATGCGCTCACGAAGGACTTCGTAGAGATTGCAAACTGACGCTGGGCCCCAGGAACGCGAGAATTCTGGGATGCAGGTTCCCAGTTCGATGATTGGGCTTTGAGACACCGGGCGACCGCGATCCGCTTCCGTGCCAGTAGCGATGCGGAACAGAAGCTGGCTGCCATTGACGACAGGTAGATAGAGCGTCATCAATACCATCGCCAGTCCGGCGGCGAAATGAAGCTGGCGCAGCCCTTCTCGCGCAAGGGTTGCAATGATTAGTGGCAGGACGGCGATGCTGTAGTAGTGGGTATGCGGCTGGCCGCTGAGGCTCGTAGTGAGATGGGCGGAGAGGAACAGGAGGCTGCCAGTCACGAGCGGCAGACTTCGGCGCATGACTGCAAAGCACAAGAGCCAGACGCCCAGCGCGAGTGTCACGTACAGAATGTCGGCCTTGAAGTACGGCATGCGAGGTTGATGCGGCGGCTGACCAAAATTGAACCAGTATGCCAAATATCCGTTCGGATAGAGTAACAGGAACCCACCTAAAGCAATCGTGATACCCGCCGCGAAGAAGGCGAGCCGGACCAGCGAAGTCGTTCTTCCCGCTTTGTCGAAAACCGCGCGAAAGAACAGCACCCCACCGCTGGAGGCCACCGCTGAGATTCCGAAATCCTGCTTTGTGAATACGCAGGCCATTGCAAATGCACCGGAAAGCAGCGCAGCCAGCGCGCCAGCGCCTAACGCTAGGTTAAGCGAAACAAGCAGAAGAACAAGCGCTGTGGTGTTGTACCAAGGGTGAGTGAGAAAAATCAGATATAACAGCGTCGTCAGAACCTGCGCGCTCAGTGTTACGGCTGCTCCCTGACCGAGCTGGCGCATCATCAGCGTGATCGAGAGAAGTATTGCCGAATTGAGCACCAGCTGCGTCGCCTGGAAAACGCCCCAGCTGACGCCGAACAGCTTCATAGCGAGCGCAGGCGTCAGAACCGATACCGCGCCTATCGGCATGCCGAAATCGCCGAAGGGCCATTGGCCAGCGACCACCCGCGCCGCGCCGTCGAAAATGATCGCGTAGTCTCGGAAGAAGGGCAGTTCGCGCCGAAAATACAGGGCCACCATGGCGGCGATACACGTGAATAACCCGATTCCCGACGCAAGTGCCGCGTGCTCGGACGGTTTCGGCGCTAGATCTGGCGAGGTCATTGGTTCTATTTTCGCGCAAAGGTGGACATTAGACGGCGCAGATCGTCGAAATGGTCAAAGGCGGCGTCTGGGCAGGCGCCACCGCCCAGAACCCGCACGCCGTCGTGGCGCTTCTGCAGCGTAACCGCCCCGATCTTTTCGCGCGCCGCCTTGATATCGCTAATGGGGTCGTCGCCGATCATCCAGAGCGGGCGTGCGACCTCGCCAATCTTCTCAAGCGCCAGTTCGAAGGGCGCGGCGTGAGGCTTGTCGTGGCCGGCTTCCTCAGACGTCACGACATGGTCGAAATACGGATCGAGGCCCCAGTGTACGATCTTGCGGAATTGGATCTGGGAGGTCAGGTCGGTGATGATTACTGTCGGAATGCCGAGCTGACGCAGATCGTCAAGAAAATCCTTCACGCCTTCGAAAATCTCCGCCGTCGTCAGCAGTGTTCGCCAGTAGGTCTGCTCGAAATCCAGTGCCAGCAGTACTTGCGTGCGTAGCCCGATCAACTCCAGCATACAGTGAAAATAGAGGAGCCGGCTGTGCGAGCTCGCCGTGTCGCGAAGCCGCGCCTTCACCTGGCGGCGTGCCTCCGCGAAAGCTTTGTCAAAGGTGTGCGGCGCGATGCCGAGTTGGCGTTCCGCCTTGTCGCGGGTAGCCTTCATAGCCCGCTCATGCGCTGGATCGTATGCGTAAAGCGTATTATCAGTGTCGAAAAGGACGCACGCCGGGCGCTGCGCAAGGGCCTCTTGGTTGAAGACTGTCAGGGTCATCGAAGCCTCTTCTTAAGAGCATGGGCCACCTGGTTGAGGACAAAGAGCTG
>JBKJRE010000452.1:0-3308 GCA_046594775.1 Rhizobiaceae bacterium
AGAATGTGAAGGCTGCCGGCCTGGGAATAGGACGGATACTGGTCGGTGCCGGCGCCGATCACGAGCTCGCCCTTGTCGGACTGCGAAATGTAGGCGTGCACGGTGTTCGACATGACCACGCAGGGGAACACCGGCTTGACCGGCTCTGACACCAGCGCCTGCAACGGATAGGATTCCAGCGGCATGCGCACGCCGGCCATCTCCATGATCACCGAACTGTGGCCGGCCGCGACGACGCCGACCTTCTTCGCGCCGATGAAGCCGCGCGTGGTTTCGACGCCAGTTACGGCGCCGCTGGGCGCACGCTTGACCCCGGTGACCTCGCAGTTCTGGATGATATGCACGCCGCGCGCCGAGGCGCCGCGCGCGTAGCCCCAGGCAACCGCGTCATGGCGCGCCGTGCCGCCGCGCCGCTGCAGGGCCGCGCCGACAACCGGATAGCGCGCCTCCGGAGACACGTTGAGCGGCGGACAGAATTCCTTGGCCTGTTCGCGCGTCAGAAAATCATTGTCGATTCCATTCAGCCGGTTGGCGTGGACATGGCGTTTGAGCACCTGCACGTCGTGCACATTGTGCGCCAGCATCATGACGCCGCGCGCCGAATACATGACGTTATAGTTGAGTTCCTGCGACAGCCCGTCCCACAGCTTCAGCGCATGATCGTAGATGCCTGCCGATTCATCATAGAGATAATTGGAGCGGATGATGGTGGTGTTGCGGCCGGTATTGCCGCCACCAAGCCAGCCCTTTTCAAGCACCGCGACATTGGTAATTCCGTGGACCGAAGCCAGGTAGTAGGCGGTCGCGAGGCCGTGCCCGCCGGCGCCGACGATGATGACGTCGTATGCCTCGCGCGGCTCGGGCGACGACCATTGTTCGTCCCAGCCCTTGTGAGCGCGCATCGCTTCGCGGGCGATCGCGAATACAGAATATTTCCGCATGGTTCCCTGACCTCGTCACTGCCGGCACGGCGATCGGTCCGTCCCGAGGGCGAGATGTACCACTAGCGAAAAGCCTGTGTCACCCTTGCTTCGTTTGCGACGGGCATTGCCGCTTTGCCGCAGCCGGGACCATGAGACAGACCAGTCGCGTCCGAACGGATTCATGCGACGCGCTCCAAGCCCTTGTTTTCATGCATGTGGGGTCCCAAAACCGGATGTACTTCGGGCGACAGGCATCAGCGTGCGGCGCGCGCGGCGCTGGTGTTCGGCAGAAAGATGGTCAGAAGTCCGGCCAGCGGCAGATAGGAGCAGATCTGGAATACGTATTCGATGCCCTTGTGGTCGGCGACGACGCCGAGTACAGCCGTGGCAATGCCGCCCATGCCGAAGGCGAAGCCAAAGAAGATGCCGGCAACCATACCGACCCTGCCCGGCACCAGTTCCTGGGCGAAGACGACGATCGCCGAAAAGGCGGACGACAGAATAAGGCCGATCAGGACGACGAGAACATTGGTCCAGACCAGGTCCGCGTAGGGCAACGCCAGCGTGAAGGGCAGGACGCCGAGGATCGAGAACCAGATCACCGTTTTGGGTCCAAAACGGTCGCCGAAAATTCCCCCGAGCAGAATGCCGACCGCCGCTGCGCCGAGAAACAGGAACAGCATGACCTGTGATTGCTGCACCGTGACGCCAAACTTTTCGATCACATAGAAAGTGTAGTAGCTGGAGATGCCGGCCATGTAGCCGTTCTTGGTGAAGGTGAGCAGCGTCAGGATGATCAGCGCCATGACGACCTTGCCCCGCGACAACCCTGGAAACCGCGACACGCACGGCCTGCGCAGATGCGCGGTCTTGAGATGCGCGCTGTACCAAGCGCCGACCTGCCTGAGCACCACGATGCCGACCAGCGCCGCCAGCGCAAACCAGGCGACGCTGCCCTGGCCGTAGGGAACGACGATGAAAGCGGCGAGCAGCGGCCCCATGGCCTGCCCGAAATTGCCGCCCACCTGGAAGGTCGATTGCGCAAGACCGTAGCGGCCGCCCGAGGCAAGCCGCGCCACGCGCGACGATTCGGGATGAAAGATCGCCGAACCGAGGCCGATGCAGGCGGCGCCTGTCAGCAGCATGGCGTAGCTGTGTGCCGTGGCCAGCAGGATCAGGCCGATCATCGATGAACTCATGCCGATCGGCAGAGAGTAGGGCATGGGACGCTTGTCGGTGTACATGCCGATCGCCGGCTGAAGCAGCGAGGCAGTGACCATGAAGGCCATGGTGAGCAGACCGATCTGCCAGAATTCGAGGTGGAAGTCGGCTTTCAGCATCGGGTAGAGCGCCGACAGCAGCGATTGCATCACATCATTGATGACATGGCAGAAGCTGACCGCCAGGATGACGGCGAAGACGGTGCCGTCGGTGGCTGGGGATGAACGGACGGCCGTTTCGGTCAAGACTGGATTCTCTTCGCTGCCGAAAAAATCATGTCGGATTGCCAGTTAAGGCACTTAGACTCGCCTGCAGTTCAGTTCGTGGTGCAGATTGGACTAGTTTTCATACCAGTTGCCGGTTTGGGCAACCGGGTCATGCTGCCTCGTTGCCGGAAAAGCCGGCGAACTTGCGCCCGGCATCAAGCGCCAATCCCAGTCCGACACTGCCGAACATGTCGCCCTCGACCCTTCGGGCGGCTGGAAACATCGCCACGATGGTGGCACGCAGCAGCGGCACGGCGGTCGAGCCGCCGGTAAGAAACACAGTATCGATGCGCGACGCCGGCACCTGCGCCTCGTCAAGCGTTCGCAGCACCGTCTCCCTGATGCGTTCGACAGCGCTACCGACGGCTTCATCCAATGCGCCGCGCGAAACGGCCACGGTGAGGATCTCGTCGGCAAGGTCAAGCCGCATGGATGTTGCCTGTTGCGACGTCAGGTCGATTTTCGCCTGTTCGACACCCGAAGCCAGCGCATGGCCCTGCCTGTGTGAAACGAGGTCGATCATGCGCGCAACGAGTTCCGGCCGTGCCGCTTCGTAACGGATCTGCCGGAGTTCGGTCATCGCCTTTGGCGTGTAGAGCAGATTGATTCGTTGCCAGGTGGCCAAGTCGAAATAGTAGCCCGCAGGCAGGTTGCGCTTGCCGTCCTTGGTCAAGGTCAGATAGCCGAGGTCGCGCATGACGCTCGCCATCGACAGCAACCGGTCGAAATCCGTGCCGCCGACATGCACGCCCGCATTCGCCAATATGTCCGGCGTCCGGTCCTGCCTGGCCATGCCCTCGGGCGACACCCGCACGATCGAGAAATCCGATGTGCCACCGCCTATGTCGACGATCAGCGCCAGTTCTTCGCGTTGCACGCCTTGTTCGTAGTCTAGGGC
>JBKJRE010000467.1:0-3503 GCA_046594775.1 Rhizobiaceae bacterium
AGGGTCGCAGGCATCTTCTGCGCCGCGCCGGACGCCGTTGGCAAATGGGCGGCACATGGCGCGAGCTTCTTCATTCTGGCGTCCGACACGATGTTTCTTGGCGCGGGCGTCGCCGACGGATATAACGCAGCGCGCAAAATGACCGGACCAGGGCACGCGCCCGCTGGCCCAACAGGATGATTTTTTAAGCTTAAAACTTTTGCCTTGAAAAGCGTGGTGCTTGGGGTAGCATTTCGGCGCGCGCCACGATCCAGTGCGGTGGCGCGTGTCAAAGGCAGCGTGTTGCGGCCTTTGCTTCCGGGTAAAGAACAGGGTTCAGTCGTTGACGTTCATGCCGCCCCAAGCTTCCGTTGCCAATTCGCGCTTCGCGTTCGACGGCATTCGCGCACAGATCCGTGACCTTCATACGGAAAGCATCGCCGACCTCGCCCTGCGCGCGCGCGAACTGGGAGACGTCATCGCGCTGTGGTATGGCGAAGGCGACATGGTGACGCCGGCCTTCATCCGTGATGCCGCCAAGGCGGCGCTGGACGATGGCAACACATTCTACATTCCCAACATGCACGGCCACGCCCCGCTGAACGAGGCGCTGGCCGCCTATCAGACGCGGCTGCACGGCAGGACCATCCCGATTGCGCGCACCACGGTGACGCCGGGCGGTATGCAGGCGCTTTACTTCGCGCTGGAACTGCTGATCGATAGCGGTACCAATGTTGTCTATGTTGCGCCGCAATGGCCCAACATCCACAACGCCATTCACCTGATCGGCGGAGAGCCGAGGCCCTGTTCCCTGGATTTCGAGGGCGACTGGAAGCTCGATCTCGACCGGCTGTTTGCGACCTGCGATGCGCGCACGCGCGCCATCTTCCTCTCCACACCGTCGAACCCGACCGGCTGGACGGCGAGCCGCGAGGAGATGAACGCGCTCCTTGAGTTCAGCCGCCGCACCGGCATCTGGATCATTTCCGACGAGGTCTATGGCCGGCTCCATTTCGTTGCGCCGGTCGCACCGTCCATCCTGCAGGTCGCCGAGGATGGCGACCGCGTTCTTTCGGTCAACAGCTTCTCAAAGGCGTGGGCGATGACCGGCTGGCGCATCGGCTGGCTGACCCATCCGTCGGGCATCTCCGACCAGATCGGTGCGATGACGCAGCTCATCAACAGCGGCACCTCGGGCACGGTTCAGGCTGGCGCCACGGCGGCAATCCTGCATGGTGAACCGCTGGTAGAAGAGATCAAACAGCGCATCATGACCGGGCTCGACCTGGCCTATGAAAGGTTGGGGCAGATCCCCGGCGTCATTCTGCCGAAGAAGCCAAGCGGCGGAATGTACGCATTCTTCGGCATGGAGGGCGAAGAGGATGCGCGCAGGACCTGCGCCGAGATACTTGAGAAGGCGCGTGTGGGACTGGCGCCGGGCTATCTGTTCGGAAGCAAGTCCAAGGCCTTCCTGCGCATGTGCGTGTGCCGCGACCGCACCCAGATCGAGATGGCACTCGACCGCATGCTCGCGATGAGGAATTGACGCGCCGCGGGGAGCGGGCGGCAAAGAAACCCGGTCGGAACGCACCGTCCGGATCAACAAAAAAGGGAACGAAAATGAGCTTTACCCGTCGAAATTTGCTGCTTATCGCCGCCGCCGGCATCATCGCCGGCCCGGTGACCGCTTACGCCGAAGGCGTCCTCAACGTCGCCTCCTACCCAAACAATCCGCCCTTCGAGTTCAAGGCCGAGAGCGGCAATTTCGAGGGCTTCGAGGTTGACGTCGTCACCGAGGCAGCCAAGCGGATCGGCATGACCGTCAGTATCGAGGGCTACGACTTCCAGCCGCTGTTTGCAGCGACGAGCTCGGGCCGTGTCGACGTGGCGATTTCATCGATCACCATCACCCCGGAGCGCCTGGGATCGCAGTCCTTCACGCAGCCCTATTATGATTCCGATATGGGCATCGCCGCGAAGAAGGACGGCGACGTAAAAGGCATGGCCGATCTCAAGGGCAAGATCGTTGGCGTCCTGTCTGGCTCGACCGGCGAGAAATACGCCAATGAGAACAAGGACGCCCAGGGCTTCAGTGAGGTCAAGGGCTACAACAGCCAGCAGGATGTGCTTCTCGATCTCACCGCAGGCCGCGTGGACGGCGTGGTAAGCGACGTTCCAGGCATGGAATATGCCTTCACCAAGATGCAGGGCCTGGCGGTCGTCGAGCGCATCAAGACCGGTGAGCAATATGGGTTGATGATGACAAAGGACCACCCGCTGCTCGGCAAGATCAATGACGCGCTGACCGAGATGAAGAAGGACGGCACGCTGCAGTCGATCCACAAGAAGTGGTTCGGCACGGACGCGCCCGCCGATTCCTCGACGGTGACCGAAGCGCCGATGCCAAAGGCCTGACAGACACGCAAATGTCGCGACGGATCGTGCCGGCGAAAAGCCGGCACGATTTCTTTCCGGATCGCCGTGTGTCCACTTCGGGCATTTCTGAAAATCCAAGGTTCGATCGAGCACCCTGACAAGTCGACAACCGATATCCACTGCTCGGCCGGATGCTCTAGCGGGGGACGTCCATGACTTTGCTCGACACATTCTTCAACGGCCAGGTCATGATGTCGGCCTTTCCGTCATTGCTGCGCGGATTCCTCAACACGCTGCTGCTCGGCCTCTTGAGCATCGGCATCGGCATCCCCGTCGGCCTCGTCATCAGCCTGATCCGCCTCTACGCGCCAAAGCCGCTCAGATGGCTCGCCATCGGCTATATCGACATCTTCCGCGCCATGCCGGTACTGGTCGTGCTGATCCTGATCTACTACGCCCTGCCCTTCGTCGGCATCCGATTCTCATCCTGGGTTTCGGCGACCATGGCATTCTCGTTCGTCATGTCGGCCTACTCGGCCGAGGTGTTCCGGTCAGGCATCGAGGGCATTCCGCGCGGCCAGTTCGAGGCCGCACACGCGCTTGGCCTGCCATTCCTGCTGACGCTCCGCAAAGTCATTCTGCCGCAAGCGATCCGTCTGGTCATTCCGCCGACCACCAGCAACTGCGTGTCGATGTTCAAGGATACTGCACTCGCCTCGGTGGTGGCTTTGCCGGAACTGCTCAAGGAAGCCAACAACGCCCAGGCGCTCTACGCCAACCCCTCGCCGCTGATCGGCGCGGCGCTGGTCTACCTCCTCTTCCTTTGGCCGATGGTCCGCTTGGTCAGCCTGCTAGAAAAGCGTTTCCAGACCGAGAAGACGCACTGACATCCGGCTAGCCAGAGACACCTTTCAATTCCAGCATTGCATTTCAAGGAGACTACCGTGAACCAGAACCCGAGCCAGCCTGCCGGAACCCCGGCGGCATTCCCGGTAGCGACCGTTCGCGCCATGTTTCCGGCCCTGAAGAAGGCCGGATCGTTCATCTTTCTCGATAATGCCGCAGGCGCCCAGATTCCGCAAAGCGTGCTCGACGCGGTCACCAGCCACCTGATCGATCACAATGTGCAGCGCGGCGGCCGCTATGGC
>JBKJRE010000057.1:0-5738 GCA_046594775.1 Rhizobiaceae bacterium
GGCGCGGATCTCTTCCGGCGTGCCCTCCGCCAGGATCGACCCGGCATTCATCACCGTGATGCGGTCTGCAAGCTGCATCACAACCTGCATGTTATGCTCGATCAGAAGCACGGTGGCGTCGCGCGCAATCTCGCGCACCAGCGCCATGAAACTGTCGATTTCGCTGTCGGCAAGCCCCTGTGTGGGTTCGTCGAGGATCAGCAGCCGCGGCTTCAGCGCTAGTCCCATAGCCACCTCCAGCAGGCGCTGGTGGCCATAGGAAAGATTGCCGGCAACATCGCCCTCACGGCCGGAAAGCCCCGTCCGCGCGAGCGCTGTCATCACGCCGCTGCTCAGCGCTCCGGATCGACGTCCATCGGCGAGCGTCCGTTGCACCGGCAGGGCGACATTGTCGTAAGCGGTCAGATTGGCGAAAACGCTGGTGATCTGGAATGTGTAGGCGATTCCGCGCCTGACCCGCTGGTGCGGCGGCAGGTTGGTGATGTCGTCGCCGTCGAAGATTATGGTCCCCGAGGATGGCGGCACGCGCCCGCACACCAGGCTGACGAAAGTGGTCTTCCCGGCGCCATTGGGTCCGATAATGGCGCGGATTTCGCCTTGTATCAGCGTCAAGTCCACGCCGTCGACGGCATTCAGGCCGCCATATGATTTCCCCAGCTTCCTGGTGGTCAGCAGTGGCTTCATGGCAGCCACCTCGCCCAACGCTCGCGGATTGTCCCCATGATGCCCTTTGGAAAGTAGAGAACCAGCAGGATCAGCGCCACGCCGACGATCAGCATGTAGGCGGAGGTGTAGCCGCTGGCAATGTCGACGACGTAATACATGAACACCGTTCCGACCAGCGGCCCGAGCGTAGTGGCCGCGCCCCCGAGCAGCACCCACAGCAGCGGCAGGATCGAATACTGCACCGAGGCAAGCGTCGAGCCGATATAGCCGAACAACAAGGCATAGGCGGCGCCCGACGCGGCACAGACGACGCCCGACGCCACCACCGCCGCAAGCTTGTTGGCGAAGGTGTCGTAACCCAGCATTTTGGTGCGCTCCTCGTTCTCGCGGATCGCGACAAGGACGCGGCCGAAGGCCGAGCGCGCTATGACCAGCGTTGCGACCAGCACGACCGAAAACAGGGCCAGCGCCACCATGTAGCGGGTCACCGGATCTGTCAGGTCGAACGTCGTGCCGCCCAGCTGCAGCATGCGCTGCGGCTGCTGGATGACCAGACCCTGGTCGCCGCCGGTCCACGCGGCGAAGTAGAGGATCGAGAGATAGAAGACCTGCGCGAACATCAGCGTGACGATCATGAAGGCGACGCCGGTGGTGCGCAGCGCCAGCAGCCCGACAACGAGCGCCAGAACCGCCCCTGCGACGAGACCTGAGGCAAAGGCGGCCGGAACGCTCCAGCCAAGCAGGTTGATCGCCAGACCGGCGCCATAGAGGCCGGCCGAAAAGAACATGGCGTGGCCGAGGCTGAGCAGACCGGCATAGCCAAACAGCACATTGTAGCCCATGGCAAAGACGGCAAGCACCATGACGCGGGCCAGAACGCCCTGATGATAGTCGGGCAGGATGAAGTTCAACGCGAACAGCAGGGCGATGACCGAGGCGTGCAGCGCCGCCGTTTTCCAACCATCGTGTCTCATCGACGGACCGTGCCAAAAAGGCCCTGCGGCCGGAATACCAGCACCATGGCAACCACCAGCGTGGCGATGATCTTGGCAAGCGTCGGTGAGAAGAAAACCGAGATGACGCCGTCTGACACTCCGATCAGCAGCGCCGCCACCACCGTGCCGCGCAGTGAGCCGAGGCCGCCGATGATGACGACGATGAAGGACAGGAGAAGCGGGTCCTGTCCCATCAGATAGTGCGCCTGGCTGATCGGCACGATCAGCACCGCGGCGATTGCGGCCAGCATGGCACCGAGCGCGAAGACGCCGGCGTAGACACGATCCACGGGAATGCCGAATGCCTGCGCGGTCTCGCTGTCATATTGCGTGGCGCGCATGACCAGCCCGATGCGTGTGCGCGTCAGCACAAACCAGGTGGCGATGAGGAGCATCGCGGAGGCGCCGATGATCGATAGCTTGTAGCCCGAGTAGCCAAACCAGGGCAGCGAGATACGGTAGTTGAAGGGCGCCGCGACGGGCCGCGCATCCGGGCCGTAGAAGGTCAGCGCCAGCTGCTGAATAATGTAGAGCAGGCCGATGGTCGCGACGATCGTCGCCTCGGGATTGTAGTTCAGCCGCCGCAGGACCAGCCTTTCGGCAAGCAGCGCCACAGCGCCGACGATCAGCGGGCTGATGACCAGGGCGGCGAGGAAGCCGATGGCCGGATTGCCGCCGAGCGTCGTGGTGACCGCCCAGGCAAGCACCGCGCCGAGCATGAAGAATTCGCCATGCGCGACATTGACCACGCGCATGACGCCAAATACCAGCGACAGGCCGAGCGCCATCATCGCCAGCACGGCCGACGTGACAAGGCCTTCCAGCGTCGCCAGCAGGAGATGTGGTCCGAATGCCATTCAGGCCTCGTCCTTGGCCAGAGGTGGCCATTGCCGGGAGGTGTGGATGACCCGAAGGATGAACACGGTTTCGCCGGTGACTTGGTAGACCATTCGATAGCTCGGATGCGGAATTGCTTCTCGCGTTCCGGCAATGGCGTCTGTCCGCCCTGCGAATGGCTGTGACCCGAGATAGGCCGCCAAGGTCTCGATGCGGCTTCGGATTTTCCTGGCCGATGCGGGATTGTCAGCCCAGATATAGGATATGATTTCCCCGAGATCGCCCTTGGCCCGGTTCGTCCATACCAATTTCACGCTGCATCAGCCCCACGGCTCTTGCGCTCCAGTTCGGCAATCAGTTCGTCCATCTCGGCCACGACCGCTTCGTGGCTTTCAAGGTGACCGGCGGCTATGTCGGCGCGCGCCTGATCAACTTTGCGCTGTAGGAACGCAACATATGCCCGATCCTGCCGGACGAAATCGCGCATGAACTCGCGCACGATCTGCGACGCCGGCCGATCAGCAGCCTTGGCGGCCGCCATAAAGGCATCCCGCAGTTCCGGTTCGAGTTTCATGGTGAAGACGGCTTCCTTGGCCACGGCCCAGCTCCCGAAAAAAGTACTGAAAACGTATATACGTTTTCAGTACTTTCCTCAAGCATTTCTCAAAGCGGCTGCGTGGTGTAGTCGCCTTCGGGCTCGTAGAGCCCGTCCTCGATCTTGGTCTTGTGCACGACGTTCAGCTTGCCGTTTTCGACCTTGGAGATGTTCTGGATCCCGAAACACTGGTGAATCTTGCCGTTGAAGGTTTTCGGTCCCTGCGGATGTTCCGGGCCCTCGGCGAACTCCGTCAGCGCTTCCGTGGCCTCGACCAGCTTGGCGCGGTCGTCCGGACCCTGGTAGCCGGCATCCTCCATTGCCTTCTTGATGACGTAGAGCGTCTCCCAGCAGCCGAACATGTGGGCCGCCGTCGAAACGTCCTTCGAGTCGTCGACCGACGCGCCATTGTCATCGATGCCGACCGCCGCGCGGTAGGCCTTCTGGGCATCCGAATCGTCGGGCTGCGCATAGCGCGGCGAGCCTTCCCAGAAATGGCTGCCGTCGAGAAATTCCAGGCCCGGGCTGTTGATGTCGACGGCCTCGAGCGAGTCGATGAAGCCGAAGAGCTGCGGCCGGTTCGAGCCGTAGAACTCGCCAAGTTCCTTGACGAAGGTCAGCACGGCAGGTCCGACCATCACATGATAGATAACCTCGGTGTCGGCCGGGATCTGCGGGAAGTATTTGGTGAAGGAGCTTTCCGTGGGCGGGATGGCGATCTGTGCGATGACGTCCGCGCCCTGCGCCTTCAGCGCTGGCGGCAGGTAATCGCGGTGGTCGTAGCCGAAGGCGAAGTCCGGGAATATCTGCGTCACCTTCTTGCCGGCATTGGCCGCGATCCAGGGCGCCATCGCCTGGATCTGGCTCTTCACGTCGGTGATGCCCGGCTGGAAGACATAGCGGTTGAGTTTCGTCGAGGCGACATGATGGCCTTCGCTGACGACGTAATAGGGCAGCTTGTTCTCGCCCGCAGCAGGGGCCGATCCGATCACCACATGCGAAAACAGCGTGCCATAGGCGACGTCGACCTTGTGCTGATTGGCGAACTTGCCGATCACTTCCGCGCCGCGACCGGGATCGGTGCCGTCATCCTCGATGACGACCTCGACCGGACGGCCGTTGATTCCGCCGGCGTCGTTGATCGCCTTGATCGCGGCGTTGGTGGTCTTTTCGTACCAGCGGCCGTAGGAGGCGCCGATGCCGGTGCGATGGGCCTGGAAGCCGATCTTGATCGGCGCGGAGCTCTGAGCCTGGCTGTAGCGCACAAAGCCCGGTCCCGCGACGAGGCCGGCGGTCGCTGCGAACCCCTTGAGGGCGGTACGGCGGGATATGGACTTACCTGTGATAATGCTCATGCCGGTTCCCCTGTTTTCAAAATTCCAGCTGAATTTTCAACCTGCTCGCGGTCGTTCTCGTGCCGCGAAAAATTGCATGTGTACAAACTAAATCACCAAAGAAAGGGTGTGGCAAGAGAGCTTTGCCGCCACGACCGCAGGCGCTTCATCCACTGGTCGCGGTCGACAGAAGCCAGAGGCCGAGAACCGTGTAGGCGATCATCAGCAATGTCAGCGGGATCTGGCTCAGCAGCGCCTTGCGCGATGCGCCGTGCAAGCGGAATGCCAGTTGATGCGCCGTGAGAACGGCGATGACATGGCCGATGACGATCGCCACCGCCTGCACGTTCCAGATGACCCATGCGGCGCCCGATCCCATCGTCACACCGGCATCGACCTGCCGGTAGGCTGTTCCGAACAGGTTCCAGCCTAGCGAAAACGGATCGGACAGCGCCACCAGCGCGTACTGGCCATTGACCAGCAGCACGGTCAGATAGTGGGCGACATGATACGCCAGCGCAATCGGCACGATCGACCACACCAGTGTTCCGGCCGCCTCGACGAAGCCCGCGCGCCCGCGCGCGACAACCTCGCCGGCCAGCACGCACAGCAGATAGACGGTGGCGAGTGCGGTGCAGGCTGCGAACAACCCCGCGCCATTGATGCGCATCAGCGCCGTGCGGCCCGGATATTCCAGCGGATTGATGCCGTTGGCGCCGAGCCAGAAGAAGGTCTTTGACAGCCCGTCGAAAGAGACCGATCCGAGCACGGCAAGCAGAAACAGCGTGCCGCTCAAGGGCAGCGGCATTGTGGTCGCCAGCTTCGCGCCTGGCAGGCACAGATTCAGCCGGCTTCTGCCGTCGCCAGTTGGCAGCTTCTCCACCATGCCGAACCGGGAGACCATGCTGAAGAACACCGACAGGAACTCACCGCGACGGCTCCAGGGGCCGTGCCCGAAGACCAGCATGGCGGCGAAGGTGAAGAGCCAGTAGAGCCCGACCACCGAGGCAAGCCGCGCCGGATCGTCGGGCGCCGGGTAGATCAGTTCGAACCAGGCGAAACATAGGAAAAGCAGCAATGCCGGCCACATCTGCAGCCATTGCGGCAGTTCCAGCAGTGGCGCGTCGCCGGTCTTGCGGCGAAGCAGCCCATTGGCCAGCCGGCACGGCCCGTACCAGGGGTCGATCCATCGCCACAGATTGCCGAGCAGGCCCTGAACCAGCGTCAGGCCCACCCAGACAAGCGTCCAAACGGTGAGCGGCAACGGATTGGGAAGCGGATCGCGGCTGCCGAGGAACCCCGCCGCGACCA
>JBKJRE010000017.1:0-7709 GCA_046594775.1 Rhizobiaceae bacterium
CATCATCACAGGATCGTAAGGCGGCCGGCCACCCGAAGCGCTATCGGAGCGCTTCAGCGCCTTGGCAAGCGGCTTGCGGAATACCTCCCATGGCACCAACGCGTTCAGCTTCTCAAGCGGATCGCCCCCCTCGCTCAGCCGCACATAGCGTTCGTCAATGTCCCAGAACCCGGCCTGACCACGCATCATCGCCTCCGCGCAAATCACCAGCCGAGTGAATCAGAAATACGCCGAAATGGGGAGGTTCTTCGAGGTGTCCAGGTCCAGGCCCATTTCGGTAAACGTCAGATCCGCAACATTGAACGCGACCAGCTCGGAGCGCCTGAAAGCCCCCGCCATCCCTAGAAGGATCAAGGCGCGGTCGCGCTTCCCCTGCATATCGGATGCCATATGCGCCAGCATCGCGGACATGCGTTCAGCCGTCGCTGGCTGCTTTTGCGTGGGGGCGGTTCCGACAGTGCGCCGGATGCTGCACATGATTGCTTTCACCGCATCATGCTCTGTCGGGCTCGGGATGCCTGCCGCCTTGTGGAAACGACGGATCGCGGCCAGCGCCACGGTTAGGCTTGCCGCTTTTCCCAGGGCCGCGCCCCTCGCAGCAAAGCAACATCGAAACGCACGGGCAACCCCTGCCAGGCGCCGGCAATGCGCGGCTGGAAAGTCTGCCGGTTTCACGGTGCCGGCGGTGGCGCTCCAAAGGGCTCGGCGCATGGGCGCTATGTTCATGGTCAATACACTTGCGAAGCGGTTCAATCGCGCCAAGCCCTCGAATTGCTAATCCGCTACGCCAGGCTGTCGGCTGCAGGCGTCTAATCAACGGGCCTCCCTGGTCCATCTAGGGCATATCGACCTTTTTGCAGCCTTGGCCTATTGAGCCTAAATCCAGGGGAAGCGCGTCAAGCTAAAGCAAGAACGAAAGTAAGAAGACGCCGTGATCCAATTAGGATCGCGGCGTCTTTTCAATGGTTTAACGATAATTATTGGTGCCCAGAAGAGGACTCGAACCTCCACGCCTTGCGGCACACGGACCTGAACCGTGCGCGTCTACCAATTCCGCCATCTGGGCTGGTCGGGGTGATGTAGGCGGGCGAACCCGACGTGTCAACGCGCTTTTCGTCACTGGCTGGGCCGGTTCATAAGCTACAGGTCGCACCCCACATCTCTACGCTTCGCCTGAACACGATGCAGCCATGTTCGGAAGTTGGAATTGCATTCCGGTTCAGGCGAGTCACGAGCAAGCCTTTGGCTTGAATTTTCTCGCAAACGGGCCTATTTAGAATTATTCCAATGTGCGATGCGACCCAGTGTTGCGGAGATCCACCCATGTTCATCCAGACAGAAGCGACACCCAATCCAGCAACCTTGAAGTTTCTGCCGGGAAATGTGGTTCTGGCTGTCGGCACCGCAGATTTTCGCGATGGCGAAAGTTCCGCCGAAGCGTCGCCGCTGGCCGGAAAACTGTTCTCGATTCCCGGTGTGGCAGGAATATTCTTTGGCTATGACTTCATCACTGTGACGAAGGAAGATGGACCTGACTGGCAACATCTCAAGCCAGCGATCCTTGGCGCGATCATGGAACATTTCATGTCGGGCGCGCCGGTAATGGCCACAGGCGGACAGGAAGCAGCAGATCGTGCCGACGAAGACGGCGAATTCTATGACGAGGCCGACAGCGAGATCGTCGTCACGATCAAGGAACTGCTCGAGACGAGAGTGCGGCCGGCCGTTGCCCAGGATGGCGGGGATATTACATTCCGAGGCTACGAGAACGGAACTGTGTTCCTGCACATGAAGGGCGCCTGCGCGGGATGTCCGTCATCGACAGCTACGCTGAAGCACGGCATCCAGAACCTGCTTCGTCATTTTGTGCCGGAAGTCCAGCAGGTCGAACAAATCGCCTGATAAGCGTATTGCTGGCTCATCACTCTTTGGGGGCCGTGGCGAAAATCCATACGCTTGACTTATATTGATCTACAATCGACTTAGCCTCTTTGGAACTTTGCGCCTGGACGCCTATCCAGCCGGGAAATGCTGCGCTGCGTGGCGCTGTGGGCTCAAGAGCATTGTCGACAGCCCGTTTGGCGGCAGCGGTTTCGGCGCGGGCTTGTTTGATCTGATCTTCCATTTCCGAGACCAATGTCTCCATCGAAGCAAGCTTCGCTTCGTTGCGGCTGTTGGAGGCCATGAGATCAGCGAATTTGAGGCTGATACCGGAATATTGATTGAACAACAGACCAAGGGCGACAACCGCCATAATCACAGCAGCGCCAAGGACCTTCGACTGAAAGGCGAGTTGGTCGCGCAGGCCCGCGAGAGAATGCCCGATCTCTCCACGCGTTTCGAACTTTTCGCTCATCGCTATCCCTTTGTCTTTGTGAACCGCCCCGAGACAAGCGGTTGTCGCGGATGCCTTGCGGCGATCAGCCATTCTGAACGTCCTCTACAACCCGTTCAGTGTGTGCGTTACCCGGTGCTCGAACCGGCTGCCTGATGGCGCGATCGTGTGACTACCAGACTAGCGGCCCGAGCGGTATGCAAACAACAAAAAACCGGGCCCCAAGCCCGGTTTTCTGTCGTGGTGGTCCGTTGCTGCCGAGACGGTCCGCCTACTTTACAATGACCTTGGCGCCTACGCTGGCGCGGTCATAGAGATCGATAACATCCTGGTTCATGAGCCGGATACACCCGGAAGACATGGCTTTGCCAATGGAGAACCATTCCGGCGTGCCATGGATCCGGTAGCCTGAATCGCCGCGCTTGTTGAAGAGATACATTGCCCGGGCACCCAGAGCGTTCTGCGGGCCACCCGGCATGCCCCCGCGCCACCGTGCTAGATCGGGGCGACGCTTGATCATGGCCGGAGGCGGCGCCCACACAGGCCACTCTCGCTTCATGGCAATACGCGCAGTGCCCTTCCACTCAAAGCCTTCCTTGCCGACGCCGATGCCATAACGCATAGCCTTGCCGTCCGGCATAACAAAGTACAGATGCTTTTCCGACGTATCGATAACAATGGTGCCCGGCTTTTCACCGGTCTCGTAACGGACCAACTGGCGGCGGTATTTGGACGGAACCTTGGCGACCGGTATTGCGGGAAGCCTGTAACCGGCGTCCTTGCGGGCTCCGTAGTCGCTGGTGAACATCGTTCCCGTACCGTCGGTCGAACAGCCCGCCAAGGCTGTTGCGAGCGCAAGTCCAGCAGCAATGAACAGTGATCTGATATGCATTGGCAATCCCGATAATCCCGCAAGCACTTTCAGCCCGATTCGGGCCGCATTTTCGCCGCTATTCTTAAAAGGCCCTCTATTCATCTGCCAAGCGCATATTGCTCAAGCGTGGCCTGTAGGCTGCGCGCTATCAGACTGCTATGGCATTTTGGCAACAACCCTCACGGAAATGTGAAGCAATCTCAATATTCCACTCGGCCGCGACGTTCGTCGATGAGAACCCGACCTGGGCGCGGCCAATGCTACACCCCGACTGCCTGTAAGGCCCGACAGCCTGTCAAGCTGCCTCTTTTTCGCTTTCGAGGGTGGCTCCGTGGCGGATCTCGGTGCCGAGAACCTTCATACACGCGCGCATGAAGGCGGCAAGGCCTGTCCAACCCTTTGCCGAAACCATGGTGCCGTCGACATAAGCTTCAGTCGGCTTTACGTCGATGTAGGTTCCGCCGGCCAGCACGACTTCCGGTTCGCAGGCGCCGAGCGCCGCGACTTTCTTGCCCCGCACTACTCCGTCAACAGCAATAAGGATCTGCACGCCATGGCAGATGGTAAAGATAGGCTTGTTGGTTTCGTGGAAGTGCCGCACCATGGCCTGTACGCGCTTGTCGGTGCGAATATATTCCGGGCCACGGCCACCGGCGCAGTAGACTGCGTCATAGTCAGTCAGTTTAACATCAGAGAAGGTTTTGTTGATGTCGGCCAGATGGCCAAACCGCTCAACGTAGGTCTGGTGACCCTCGAAATCGTGCAGCGACGTCTGAATCTTTTCGCCAGCCTTCTTGTCGGGGCAAACCACATGAACTGTGTGCCCGACGGCCTCCATACCCTGCTGGAATACAAAGATCTCGTATTCTTCCGTGAACTCTCCAGTAAGCATCAGGATCTTCTTGCCAGCCATTTCTTCCTCCGTTGGTTTGCTGCAATTCACAGCATGATTTGTAGTCATGAATGCCGCCGCAAAGAAGTCGGCGGCAGTGATTGCTCTTAGTGAGCCGGTCCGTTCACTTGAACGCCGGCAGCAGTCGATCGCGCGACCTTTCTATGTGTTGGCGCATGGCACGCTTAGCCGCCTGACCATCGGCTGCCGCGAATGCGGCAAGCACCGCCTCGTGCTCGTCCAGCGCCTCCGCGGTGACCTGTGGGTGAAACATCAGGCGAAAAATATGGAAATGGGCGTGCTGCTGCGCCAGCGTCCGACGGATCAGTTCATTGCCAGCGAATTCCAGGATTTTGTCGTGGAACAGAGCATCCTGTCGTGCAAAGGCCGAATAGTTGAGGCGATTGTCGCCACTACCCCGGCTCGACATCAAGCCCGCCTTCTCCTTAAGAACGGTCAGGCGCCTCTCGTCCATTGCGCGTGCCGTGCGAAGCGTCGCCTCGGGCTCAAGCAGCAATCGAAGATCGTAGAGTTCGTCGAAGCGCCGACGCGAGATCTGCGGCGTTGCGCGGTAGCCGACGAGATGCGTCTTGCCAACAAGCCCTTCTCCCTCCAGGCGTCTCAAAGCCTCTCGGATAGGAGTTTGCGACACGTTGAGTTCGCGCGCGAGATTGTCGACGGTGATGCGTGAGCCGGGTTCAATGCTGAGCCCCATCAGTTGTGCAAAGATTGCGTTGTATGCTTCGTCGGCGAGGCCGGGATGCCGGTTGATGGGTCTGGCACCCGGGAGACGACGGTCATCCTTCACGATCGGTGACTGAACGAGACTATTCATGCTTCCCTTGAACACCGACAAGACGTATCGACATCATCAAAGTCAGTCAATCCGATATCCTATACGATTTGAAGGACAAATTTTCAGGCAGTCAATCGCACTTGCGACTTATTCGCCCCGGTCAAGCGCGTTGAATACGAAGCGTTGCAGGCCTTGTACGAGGCGGGTCGCCTCGCGTCGGTACTTGGCCCAGCCGCTGCGTCGCACTTGCCTGCCGCTTATCGTCGTATCGAGTGAGTTCGCTTCATGCTCACGGGCCTCGAAAGGCAGTATCGCGAGGGCAGCGAGGCCATGCCTCCAGAAGCTATCGATGTAAAGATCTACCGGCTCATGCCAACGGCCAGCATGCTTTAGAAGCCGGGCGGCTCCTTCAGGCGAAATACAGTAGCATTGCGTGCCGGCGGGCCCGTGCTTGAAGCGGACGAGATTGAAGCGATCATCCAGTGCGCCAACCAATCTGAAGGGCCGTTGATGCAGACCAGCCAGCCGGATGAAGCGTCGGGCAACGATGTGCTTCGCGGCCAGATTGAAGGCTTGTTCAAAGGATGGCGACAGGTCGACGTCGTCCTCCATGACTCCGATGGGCTGGCCGATCGCCATGCAATGCTGCCACAAAGCATAATGACTGGCGAAGCAAGCTACTTCTCCGGGCGCAAGCGCCACCCCGAATTTTCTGATTGCCGTGGCCTCGTCATAACGGGAGACAGCTTCGTGTCCCCCGATAGAAGCGTCGAAAGCATCAAAAAAAGCATGCGAGATGCCGCCGAAATTGTTGCGCAGAACCTGTTCCCTGCGCGAAGCAGACCGTGCAAGGCTGACGATGAATAGCTGCATACCGCGATATTTCCGCAAACTCGATGTGGGGCGTGGCTCAGCGCGACAGGTGGCGGCGCTGCGGTAACATTAGTGGAAAAACGCGATAGTTAAATGATCAATGGGCGCGTCATCGAAATCCTGTCGCCTTTAGCAATCGTCGGCGATTCGCGTCACGCTTGGATCTACCACCGCAGTTGGCAAGTCAGACCGATGCAGGCATCGGCCGGCGCGATTTCCACAACAGCCACGTCATGATGCTGACATTCAGGAGGTTCCAGCCAATGCCATTCAGGAATGCCGCCGCGTAGGAGCCGGTCATGTCGTAGATCGCGCCCGACATCCAGCCGCCCAGCGCCATGCCAACGATGGTCGACATGATGACGATGCCGACGCGCTGGCCGGCCTCCGCGGCGGGCATGTATTCTCGCACGATGATCGCGTAGCAGGGCACAATGCCGCCCTGTGACAGCCCGAACACCAGCGACACGACATAGAGTGAAGCAAGCCCGTCGAACGGAATATAGAAAAGCAGCGAGAGTCCCTGCAGAACCGAGCCGAGGAGCAGGGTCCTGATGCCGCCAATGCGGTCGGCGAGAAAGCCGGAGGCGACGCGGCTGATGATGCCTGCCGCCAGCATGATCGACAGCATCTCGCCGCCGCGCGCCACCCCGTAGCCTAGGTCCATGCAATAGGCGACGATATGCACCTGCGGCATCGACATGGCCACGCAGCAGCCCAGGCCAGCAAGAATAAGCAGCCTCTGCAGCGCCTTCGGCGAAAGTGGAATGCTCTCGACGTGCCGGTGGCCGGCGCCGCCGACGGTCGCGGCGAGAGGTGCCGGTCGGCGCAGCAGAAGGACCAGCGGCAGCATTGTGAGGAGGCAGGCCACACCGATCGCGGCATAGGTGAAGCGCCAGCCCCCGGCGTCCATGCCGTACGGCATCACGATCGGCCAGAACGCGCCTGCGATATAGTTTCCCGAGGCCGCAGCAGCGACAGCAACGCCCCGCCGCACCCTGAACCAGCGCGAGATGTCAGCCATCAGCGGCCCGAATGTCGCAGCGGACCCGGCGCCGATTAGCACTCCCTGAACGAGGGTGAACTGGGTTATCGAACCCGTGACAGAGGCAAGCAAAAAGCCGGCGCCCAGCATTAGGGAGGCAATCAGTGCCGGTTTCCAGAATCCCATACGGTCGACCAGCCGGCCCACCACCACATTGCCTAGAGCAAATCCGAGCATTGTCGCTGTATAGGGCAGCGACGCTTGGGCGCGATCGACGGCGAATTCGGCCTGGACGGAAGGCAACACAACCACCACCGCCCACATACCGGCGCCACCGATGGCCGACAGTAAGATCGACACGGCGAGCCGCGCCCAAGCATGGGCGCTGTCGATGCCCTTTTGAGATTTCTCAGGCGCCGAGACGCTGGCGTTCATGCTGGAGGCCCTGGCCAATTTCGTGGCGCATTGTCTGACCCGGTCGCCGCTGTCACGCCAGCACCAGTTTTTGACTTTGATCGCACCAGCCATCTCCAGAGGAAATGACGCGCGTTTAACGCAGACAATTGGGGGGGAAGATAATCCGCTATGGCTCAAAGCGTTTTGACTTGAACTGGCGGCGGTTCATTCAGCAAAAAATCCTCTCAGGCCTTATCGGCTTGGACGAAAACCGCACGGGCCTAGTGACGGTTGATACGTAGCTCGGGGACGGGCGGCACCTCGACCAGCGGCGCGGGAAGGGCGCTGGTCTTGACCGCCGCCTTGCAGATGTCGGCGATGACGCAGCGTTCGCAGTCAGGTTTGCGCGCCTTGCAGACATAGCGGCCGTGCAGGATCAGCCAGTGATGCGCGTGGCGCATATATTTTTCCGGGATGATCCGCACCAGTCCCGCTTCCACCTCCTCCGGCGTCTTGCCGGGCGCCAGCCCCAGCCTGTTGCCGATTCGGAAGATGTGC